>JBILYW010000346.1:0-4579 GCA_044377555.1 Pseudomonas sp. | reverse complement strand
CGCGGCAAACCTCGGCGAGCGAGGCCTCCCCCTCATCCACTGTCAGCCAGATATGCGGCGACGGCGTCTGTGCCTGGTACATCGCCGGGCCCAACAGCTTTTTCGCCAGCCGCCAGCGCCGGGTCACTTCTTCGGTTTGCCACTGCACCCGCGCTTGCGCCGTGCCATCGCCGATCCATTGGCAGGCGATGGCCATGCACAGCGGCGCCACCCCCCAGTGCGCCGACTGCGCATAGGGATCAATGCGTGCCAGCAACTGCGGGCTGGCCACGATCCAGCCCAGGCGCACGCCCGCAGCGACGGTCTTGGACAGGCTGCTCACCAGCACCCCGTAATCCGGCAAGTGCCGGTACAACGGCGGGCTGTCCGTGAGGGCACCGTACACGTCGTCTTCAATCACCCGGACCCCGTGACGCCGGGCAATGTGTGCAATCGCCTGTTTGCGCTCAAGGCTCATCACCGCTGAGGTCGGGTTTTGCAGGGTCGGCGTCAGTACGGCAATCCGTGCGCCCGTGGCGCGAATCATCCGGTCGAAGTCCTCCGGCACGATGCCCTCACGGTCGAGCGCCACCCCGTGCATCGGCAGGCGCAGCTGCACGCAGGCGGCCTTTATCCCCGGCGCGGTAAAGGCTTCGACCAGCACCGGATCACCGGCTTGGCACAGCGACAACAACACGGTAAACAACCCTTGCTGGGCGCCGGTACAAAGCATGACGTTATCCACCATCAGGTCCAGCCCGCGGCCCTTGAACCAGGCTGCGCCCTGCACTCGCGCCCTGAGCAGATCCGCCGCACTCAGGTAGCCCTGCAAACGGATCGCCTGGCGGCTGTCGAGCAACCAGGACAAGGCCTGTGCATCCGTTTCACCGTGGTGGTCGATGGCCGGGACATTGGTCCTCAGGTCGATTCGCATCGCATGTTCATCGGCGTGTTGCAGCCTGAACAGGGTTGCCTCCTGACTGCCCGCCAGGACATAGGTGCCACGCCCCACCTCACCCGAAACCAGATGTCGACGCGCCGCCTCGCGGTACGCCTGCATCGTGGTGCTGGGGTTCCAGCCCAGCGCCCAGGCCAGTCGCCGCTGGGGTGGCAAGCGGGCGCCGGGTTGCAGTTCACCGCTCGCGATGGCCCGGGTAATGGCTTCGACCAACGCCAGATAGCGGGGCTGGTCGGTGTCGTTGAGGGTCGGTATCCACATTTATTGTTGGCCATGCAATATAAGGGTCGGCCCATACAATGCGTTGTGCCTAGAATCGAGTCAAACCCCTCGATGACGGTGCGCCATGTTTGATTTGAATGCCCTTCGCCTTGCAGCACACGCCGTGCACCAGACCCTGGCACCCACCCCGCAGCTCGCCTGGCCTTTGCTGGCTGATCGCCTGGGTTGCACCGTGTGGGTCAAACATGAAAACCACACACCTACCGGCGCATTCAAAGTGCGCGGCGGGTTGCTGTATGTGCAGGGCTTGCTCGCCCGGGAGCCGCAGACCAAAGGGCTGGTCACCGCCACTCGCGGCAATCACGGGCAAAGCCTGGCCCTGGCGGCCCGGCGCATGGGGCTGCCGATCCGTATCGTGGTGCCCGAAGGCAACTCACTGGAAAAAAACGCCGCCATGGTAGCCCTGGGCGCGACAGTCATTGAGTGCGGCAAAGACTTTGATGAGGCACGGACCGAGGCCGCAGCACTGGCCAGAACCCATCAATGGCATCTGGTGCCCGCCTTTCACCCCGATCTGATTCGCGGGGTCGCCACCTATGCGCTGGAGCTGTTTGAAGCCGTGGAAGAGCTGGACACGGTGTATGTCCCCATTGGCATGGGCTCAGGGATTTGCGGGCTGATCCAGGCCCGTGACCTGCTGGGCCTGGACACCGAGATCGTGGGCGTGGTGTCTGCCCATGCCGACGCCTTTGCACAAAGCTTCGAACAGGGCCGGGTAGTTTGCACGGACTCGGCCCACACTTTCGCCGACGGCCTGGCCTGCCGCCAGCCGCTGCCTGAAGCCCTGGCCATTATTGCCCAGGGCGCGGCACGGGTGATTCGGGTATCAGACCGGGAGATCGAACACGCCATTCGGGTCTACCATGAAACCACCCACAACACCGCCGAAGGGGCCGGTGCCGCGGCGCTGGCCGGGTTGATCCGCGAGCAATCGCAGCAACAGGGCCGACGGGTTGCCCTGATCCTGAGCGGAGCCAATATTGACCGGCAGCTGTACGCCGGGATTCTGTCTGACGGTGCTGAGCCATCCCCCCAACTGTAAAAGCGCAAGGAGCCACGATGCAGTGCCAGATTCGACGCGCCACCCAACTCGATGCACCCGCCATCAGCAAAGTGGTGATCGCCGCTTTGCGCGAGTCCAATGCCCGGGACTACCCACCCGAGGTGATCGCCGAGGTCGAGCAGCACTTCTGTCCGGCCTCGATCCTGACGCTGATGAAACAGCGTCAGATGTACGTGGCCGTGGTCGAGCAACACGTGGTCGGCACCGCCAGCCTGGATCAGGCGGTGGTACGCAGTGTGTTCGTCAGCCCGCGCCATCAGGGGCGCGGGATCGGCCAGCAGTTGATGGCGCGCCTCAAGGAGGCGGCCCTTGCCGCGCAGGTCGAGGAGTTGCGGGTGCCCTCATCGCTGACCGCCGAATCGTTCTACGCACAACTGGGTTTTCAAAAAATCCGCGATGAGTTTCACGGGGTCGAGCACACAGTCATCATGGCCTTGCGTCTGGACGCCTGAATCGTCACGCGGCTATGCTGCCCCAATGACTCCCTCAACGGTGCTTCGCTCACCCTGCCCTCCCGGCGCCTGCATTTGCGAGCGGGAACAGCTGTTGACGGCGCCTGATAGCGACCTGCGCATCTTCAGCCTCACACGCCAGGCCGAGAAGGTACTGCTGGAACGGCTGGAAAATATTCAAAGCCTTGGCGACCTGGAACATCTGCGCCGCCGCATGCGCGAGCAATTGGGGATTGAGGTGCAGATCGACCCGGGGGTCACTGAAGTTCGTACCATGCGCGGTATTGCCATTCGCCTGGCCGAGCAGCCGGGGCTGTGCCGCAAAACCCGCCAGGCCATCCCGGCCGCCATTCGCCGGGCCCTGGAAAAACACCCCGAAATTGCCTACAAACTGCTGGATGATCAAGGTCTGTTCCGTGACACCTGATACCGCTCTCGCAGAGGCTTTTGGCCCTGAAATAGTCGTATTTTGCAGTAGATGCATGATTTAACTTGCCATAACCCGAATGGCTGCCATATAAGCGCGTCTTTTAAATTAAATGAGTCATATCATGAGTGCCGGATTCACCGAGGACGACATGCGCAGAGCGCTCGGCCTTGACCTACCTGCTGCCCCTGTTCAACCCGAGGTCGAAGCTGCCCCGGCGAAAGTCGCGCCAGCCCCCAAGCCTGCCCCGAAGAAAGTTGCCGCCCCTGCCTCGGCGCAATCACCTGCGCCCAAAAAACGCAGCGGCCCGATCCTTCGCGTCACGATGCGGGTGACCAAAGTGTTCGACGGTGAAGAAACCCTGTTCGTGCACGATTCCAAGGACCTGAGCCGGTTCAATGCCGAGCAAGAAGCCAAAAAGGCACTGGCCAAGGCCGGCTTCAAATACTTTGAGCTCTCGTCCATCGTATCTGTGGACTGACTTCAAGCCTCAACCTGCCCGGCAAACGTCAGGCCCCTCGCGCCCATCCAAGGAGCCCGCACATGCAATCCCAACCCCTGAACGCCAGCGATTTTGAAGTGATCGAAAACACGCTGCTCAAATACGGCGACGATCACTCTGTCCTCAACCCTTCAGAACTGGACGGCTACTTCACAGCCCTGGTTTCGAGCCCGACACGGGTAGATATCGCCGACTGGTTCCCGGCGATCTGGGGCGGTCAGAACCCGGCCTGGCAAACCCCGCAGGAAGCCAAGCAGTTCATCGAGTTGAGCGTGCGCCACATCAACACCCTTGCCAGGCAGCTGGCCGAGGACAGCGCTGCATTCGCTCCCCGCTTCGAACAGACCGAGCATCTGGGGCAAGACGTGACGCTGGCTGAAGAGTGGTGCTTCGGTTACACCCGCGCAGTCGCCATCTGCAACTGGCCGGCATTGCCTGCACCCCAGGCCATCCTGCTGCAAGCCATTGCCGATTGTGCCGAGCAGGACAACTTCGAACTGCCCGAAGACCTGGACGTGGCGGCCCATCAGCAAGCTGTTGCAGCCATTGCACCGGCTGCACGGGCATTGCATGACTTCTGGTTGAGCCAGCGCTGATCCATGACCACCCTTACCCACTTCGACACCCCGGTCAGCGAGCCGATCAACAGCCAGATCCTGCAGCTTGTGGTCGACCACCTCACCGACATCAGTGCGATGGAAATCGCACCGAGCAATCTGCTGTACAGCATTTACCAGTACGCCATTGGCTTTGAAGTGCATCTGTACCTGCAAGCCCTTGGCGGGTCCAAGGGGATTGCGGTTGAGCTGATTGTGGCAACCGATGCCCAGGACCCGGACAAAGTGACCGGCTTCGCCCTGTACCTGCCGGCCAAGGATGACCCGCAGGCCTGCGCCATCGCCTACATGGCAGAACT
>JBILYW010000345.1:0-4587 GCA_044377555.1 Pseudomonas sp. | reverse complement strand
CAGACCCGCAATCAGTTGATGGCCTACCTGGGACGGTTCCCCAATCAGGATCGGGACGAGCGCTTCAACCTGGCCTCCCTGCACCTGCCACAGGAGCTGCCGGTCAGCCTGCCCTCGGCCATCGTCGGCCAGCGGCCGGATGTGCGTTCGGCCCAGGCTCAACTGCATCAGGCCAGCGCCGATATTGGCGTGGCCGTGGCCAATCAGTTGCCCCAGTTCAGCATTACCGGGGCCTTGGGTTCTACGGCGGCGAGCGGCACAAAACTGTTTTCGGCGGGCACCGGGGTCTGGAGCCTCGCCGGTTCGATCATCCAGCCGATCTTTGATGCCGGCGCACTCGAGCATCGCAAGCGGGCCGCCGTGGCAGCCTATGACGAGTCGGCGGCCCGCTACCGGGGCACCGTGATCACCGCGTTCCAGGATGTAGCCAACGTGCTGCGGGCGCTGGAAGCCGATGCCGAAGCGCTCAACCAGCAGGTCGCGGCGCAACAGTCCGCCCAAGCCAACCTGGAACTGGTGCAAGCTCAGTTCCGGCTCGGGGCAGTGGCGTACATCAACCTGCTCACGGCCCAACAAAGCTATCAAAATACCGTGCTTGCACGGGTCAAGGCCCAGGCAGCCCGATACAGCGACACCACTGCCCTCTTCCAGGCACTGGGGGGTGGCTGGTGGAACCGCACCGACGTGGACCCCGCCACCGCAGGCAGTCCTGACCGCTTCGGCCTGCCAACGTGGCAAGAGATCATGCCGCCCCACAGAAAGGCTGCGCCGGCCGGTACGACGCGGCTCGACTGAATCATTGAAACAGTGAGGACACCATGGCTGACGTCAAGACTGCCTCCCCCCCGCCATCCGGACCAAACGCATCGGACGGCCCGCGCAAGCGTCGGCTGTGGCGGCCGATGATCATCATGGTCGGGGTGGTACTGGTGATTGTCGCGATCATTGGCGGGGTCAAGTTCATGCAGATTTCGGCCATGATCGCCCAGTCCAAAGTGCCCTTGCCCGCCGCGGTGGTGACGGCCATGCACGTGCCGTTCGACGAATGGCAGCCCCGTGTTTCCGCCGTAGGGTCGATCAAGGCGGTAAAAGGGGTAGATGTAACCACTGAAGTGGGCGGGATTGTGCGTACCCTTGGCTTCAAGCCCGGGCAAGAGGTGGCAGACCAGACGCTGCTCGTGCAACTGAATGCCGACTCGGACATCGCCCTGCTTCACTCCCTGGAGGCCACTGCCGACCTGGCCGTGATTGTCCTCAAGCGCGACAAGGCCCAACTGGCAGTAAACGCCGTGTCCCAGGCACAAGTGGACACCGATACCGCGGACCTGAAGGCCAAGCTTGCCGCCGCAGAACAACAGCGGGCACTGGTGGCGAAAAAAACCATTCGCGCCCCTTTTGCCGGACGTATCGGCATAACCGGCGTCAACCCCGGCCAATACCTCAACCCCGGCGACAAGATAGCCACGCTGCAGACCTTCGATCCCATCTACATCGACTTCACGGTGCCACAGACCCAGCTGGAAGCCATCGACATCGGCCAGGAGGTTTCGGTGACGGCCGACGGCCTGTCCAACCAGACTTTCACGGGCAGGATCAGCACCATCGACACCCAGTTCGACCCGACCACGCGCAATGTCACGGTCGAAGCCACCGTCGATAACCCCAAACACAGCCTGGTACCCGGGATGTTTGCCCGGGCCCTGGTCGACTCCGGCACGGCGCAGCGCTACCTCACCGCTCCGCAAACGTCCGTCACCTACAACCCGTACGGCACCACCGTGTTCATCGCCACCGCGCAAAAGAACGACAAGGGTGAGGACGTACTGACAGCGCAGCAGACCTTCATCAAGACCGGGCCAACCCGGGGCGATCAGGTCGCCATTGTGTCCGGTGTCAAGGAAGGCGATCTGTTGATCACCAGTGGCCAGATGAAGCTCAAAAATGGCTCGCCGGTGCAGATCAACAACAGCGCCGCGCCGCTGAACGAACCCGCTCCGACCCCTCAAGAACACTAACCATGAAACTTACCGATACCTTCATCCAGCGACCGGTCTGGGCCGTGGTGGTCTCACTGTTCATCCTGATCCTGGGGCTGCGCTCGATCTTCGAGTTGCCGGTCAACCAATGGCCGCGCACCGAAAATGCGGTGGTCACCATCACCACGGCTTACTACGGTGCGGACGCGTCCACGGTCGCCGGTTTTATCACCCAGCCCCTTGAGTCGGCCATTGCACAAGCCCAGGGCATCGACTACCTGTCTTCGTCGAGCATCACCGGTGTATCGACCATTACTGCCACGCTGCGGCTGAACTTCGACGCCAGCAAGGCGCTGACCGAGATCAATACCCAGGTCAACTCGGTCAAGAACCAGCTGCCGGCGCAGGCCCAGGAACCGGTACTGTCGGTAGCGGTCGGGCAAACCACGGACGCCATGTACCTGGGTTTCTACAGCGACACACTGCCCACCAATAACATCACCGATTACCTGGTGCGGGTGGTCAAGCCCAAGCTGGATTCGATCCAGGGCGTACAAACCGCAGAGATTCTTGGCGGGCGGCAGTTCGCCCTGCGCGCCTGGCTGGACCCGGACAAACTGGCGGCTCACAACGTGACCGCCCAGGACGTGTCCACCGCCCTGGCCAACAACAACTACCTGTCTGCCGTGGGCTCGACCCGGGGGCAAACCGTGACGGTCGACCTGACGGCCGGGACCGATTTGCACACGGTGGATGAATTCAAGCGGCTGATCATCAAGCAGAAAGGTGATGCACTGGTGCACCTGGAGGACGTGGCCATCGTCACCCTGGGCGCCGAAAGCTACGACAGCAGCGTGGCGTTTTCCGGCAAGCGTTCGGTGTTCATCGGCATCAAAGTGGCACCCAATGCGAACATCCTCACGGTCGCCACCAATGTGCGCAATGCGTTCCCCGAGCTGCAATCGCAATTGCCCGCCGGGGTGCGCGGCGACATCGTCTATGACTCCACCGAGTTCATCAATACTTCGATTTACGAGGTGGTGAAGACCCTGGTTGAGGCCATGATCATTGTGTCTGTAGTCATCTACCTGTTCCTCGGCTCGTTCCGGGCGGTGATCGTGCCGCTGGTGGCGATCCCGCTGTCGCTGGTGGGGACCTTCTTCGTCATGTACCTGCTGGGATACTCCATCAACTTGCTGACCCTGCTGGCCCTGGTGCTGGCGATCGGTCTGGTGGTCGACGACGCAATCATTGTGGTCGAAAACGTCGACCGCCATATCAAGGAGGAAGGCAAGGGCGTGCTGGAGGCGGCGCTGGTTGCGGCGCGGGAACTGGGTGGCCCGATCATCGCGATGACCGTGGTGCTGATTGCCGCGTACGTGCCCATCGGGCTGCGCAGCGGCCTTACGGGTGCACTGTTCAAAGAGTTCTGTTTCTCGCTGGCGGGTGCCGTGACCGTGTCCGCCGTGGTGGCGTTGACGCTTTCGCCGATGATGACCTCCCGGCTGTTCAAGCCCGGGCAGGAAGAGGGCCGTTTCGCCCGCCGGCTGGATCAGTACTTTGACTGGCTGCGGCGCCGTTACCGCCGCGTACTGTCGGGCGGTTTGAACATGTGGCCGGTGCTGGTGACGTTCGGCTTTGTGCTGTTCCTGCTGGTCGCTGCCAGCGGCATGACCGCCAAAAGCGAACTGTCGCCCACTGAAGACCAGGGGCTGGTGTTCATGCAGATCAAAGGGGCGCCGACCGCCTCGCCCCAACAGATGGAGCGCTTTGCCGACCAGGCCTTCCAGATAGCCAACAAGGAGCCGGAATACGCCCAGATGTTCCAGCTCACCGGGCTGCCCGCACTCAACCAGGGCCTGGGCGGTGTGCTGCTCAAACCCTGGAACCAGCGCACCCGCTCCCAGGCCGAACTGGTGCAGGATCTCCAGCAAAAATGGAACCAGGTGCCGGGGGCGACTGTTGCGGCCTTCCCGCTACCGTCGCTGCCGGGGGCCCAGGGTTTGCCGGTGCAGTTTGTGATCACCACCACCGACTCGGTGGAAAACCTCAATGAAGTGGCCCAGGCGGTGATGGACGAGGCACAGAAACAACAGCTGTTCTGGTTCGCCGACATGGACCTCAAACTGGACAAGCCACAAGCCCGGCTGGTGGTCGACCGGGAAAAAATTGCGGCACTGGGCATGACCCAGGCAGACGTCGGTGCAGCGCTGTCCGCCGCACTGGGCGGCAACTACGTGAACTACTTCTCGACGGCCGGACGCTCGTACAAAGTCATTCCCCAGGTGTTGCAGGTAGACCGCCTCAACCCCGACCAGATCCTCGATTACTACATTCGCACCCCGGCCGGGGACATGATCCCGGCGCGCACGGTGGCGCATATCGAGACGTCAACACAGCCGGAGTCGATCAACCACTTCCAGCAACTCAACTCGGCGACCCTTTCAGGCGTCAGTGGCGTGGCCCAGGGCGAGCTGCTGGCCAAACTGGACACCATCCTGAACAACGTGGCGCCATCGGGTTACACATCGGACTTCTCGGGCGAGTCGCGCCAGTTCATGCAGGAGTCAGGCGGCTTCGTCGGGCTGCTGCTGTTCTCGATTCTCATCGT
>JBILYW010000343.1:0-4608 GCA_044377555.1 Pseudomonas sp. | reverse complement strand
TGTAGTTGGTGATCGGCATGATGCCCGGCACGACAGGGATCATCACGCCCGCAGCTTCCACGCGCTCGACAAAACGGAAGTAACTGTCGGCGTTGAAGAAATACTGGGTGATCGCACTGTCGGCGCCAGCGTTGGCTTTACGCACGAAGTTGTTGATATCGTCTTCGAAGTTTCGCGCTTGCGGGTGCATCTCCGGGTAAGCCGCCACTTCGATATGGAAGTGATCGCCGGTTTCTTCACGAATGAAGCTCACCAGGTCATTGGCGTAGCGCAACTCGCCGCTGGCCATGCCCATACCCGAAGGCAGGTCGCCACGCAGTGCAACAATGCGCTTGATGCCCGCGGCCTTGTACTGGGCCAGCAGGCCGCGCAAATCGGCCTTGCTGTCACCCACGCACGACAAATGCGGAGCGGCAGGCACTTTTACTTCGCTCTCCAGCTGCAGCACGGTATTGATCGTGCGGTCGCGGGTCGAGCCACCGGCACCATAGGTGCAGGAGAAAAAATCCGGGTTGTAGGTCGCCAGTTGGCGAGCCGTGTTCATCAGTTTTTCATGTCCAGCATCGGTCTTGGTCGGGAAGAACTCGAAGCTGAAACGACGGTCTTGAGACATGGGAATACCCTTGCGTACGCGAAGGGGGGTTATGGCGCCCCCTGACGCTGAACTCTCACACAAAAAAAAGGCGGTCAGTGCAAGCCTGACCGCCTTTTTTAATCAGTAGCGGTAAGCGTCTGGCTTGAACGGGCCTTCGACGGTCACACCGATGTAGTCGGCCTGAGTCTTGGTCAGTTGCGTCACAACGCCACCGAAGCCGCGAACCATTTCCAGGGCCACTTCTTCGTCCAGCTTCTTCGGCAGAACTTCTACAGTCAGGCGCTCGGCTTGCAGCTCGGCCGGCAGGTCAGCGTACTTCTGCGCGAACAGGAAGATCTGAGCCAGAACCTGGTTGGCGAACGAACCGTCCATGATGCGGCTTGGGTGACCTGTGGCGTTGCCCAGGTTAACCAGACGGCCTTCGGCCAGCAGGATCAGGTAGTCGTCGTTCTGTGGGTCGAATTCGCCCAGGCCAGTACGGTGAACCTTGTGAACCTGTGGCTTCACTTCTTCCCATGCCCAGTTCTTGCGCATGAAAGCGGTGTCGATTTCATTGTCGAAGTGGCCGATGTTGCACACTACAGCGCGTTTTTTCAGCGCAGCCAGCATGTTCTTGTCGCACACGTTGACGTTACCGGTGGTGGTCACGATCAGGTCGATCTTGCCCAGCAGCGCAGCATCGATGCTGGCAGCAGTGCCGTCGTTCTGGCCGTTGATGAACGGCGAAACCACTTCATAACCGTCCATGCACGCTTGCATGGCGCAGATCGGGTCGATTTCCGACACTTTAACGATCATGCCTTCCTGACGCAGGGACTGGGCCGAGCCCTTGCCCACGTCACCGTAGCCGATGACCAGCGCTTGCTTGCCGGACAGCAGGTGGTCAGTACCACGCTTGATGGCATCGTTCAGGCTATGACGGCAGCCGTACTTGTTGTCGTTTTTGCTTTTGGTGACCGAGTCGTTCACGTTGATCGCAGGGATCATCAGCTCGCCTTTGGCCAGCATGTCCAGCAGACGGTGTACGCCGGTGGTGGTTTCTTCAGTCACGCCGTGGATCTTTTTCAGCATGGCCGGGTATTTTTTGTGCAGCAGCTCGGTCAGGTCGCCGCCGTCGTCGAGGATCATGTTGGCGTCCCAAGGCTCGCCATCTTTGAGGATGGTCTGCTCAAGGCACCACTCGTACTCTTCTTCAGTCTCGCCTTTCCAGGCGAAAACCGCGATGCCGGCAGCAGCGATCGCGGCAGCAGCCTGATCCTGAGTCGAGAAGATGTTGCACGAGGACCAACGCACTTCGGCACCCAGGGCAACCAGGGTTTCGATCAGTACGGCAGTCTGGATGGTCATGTGGATGCAGCCCAGAATCTTCGCGCCCTTGAGCGGTTGTTCTGCGGCATAACGGCGACGCAGACCCATCAGGGCCGGCATTTCGGACTCGGCGATGAACGTTTCGCGACGGCCCCATGGGGCGAGGGACATATCAGCGACTTTATAGTCGGTAAAACCTGCAGGCGTGTTTACAGCGCTCATCAAGAGCCTCCATTCGTTTAATCGCGAATGGGCGCCGTTGTGCGTTTAGTGCCTGAACAGGGAGCCCTGAACAAACAACGCCCCATCCGAGCCTGACAGGTTGAACCTGCTGCAGCGCCCCTCGGACAGGTGGCGGGAACGGTACCGGGTAAAAATGACCGTTTTGAAGCGGGGGTGATTATAGCCATCCGCGCCGATGTTCCCAAGGATTTATCCACGGCATTTTAATTTGCTTAATCGAGACCATAGTCGAAGCTTGATAGAGCTCTGGGCCGTGGTCTGACATCATGGCCGGCATCTAAGGCAAGACGGTCAGGAGCGAATATGAATTTTCACACCCGCAAATGGGTTAAACCCGAAGACCTCAATCCCAACGGCACCCTGTTCGGTGGCAGCCTGCTGCGCTGGATCGACGAAGAAGCCGCGATCTACGCCATCGTCCAGCTGGGCAACCAGCGCGTGGTCACCAAATACATCTCCGAAATCAACTTTGTCAGCGCCTCACGCCAGGGCGACATCATCGAGCTGGGCATCACCGCCACCGAATTCGGCCGCACCTCGATCACCCTGACCTGCGAAGTGCGCAACAAGATCACCCGCAAAAGCATCCTGACCGTCGACAAAATGGTCTTCGTCAATCTGGGCGAAGACGGCCTGCCGGCGCCGCACGGGCGCACTGAAATCAAGTACGTCAAAGATCAGTTCGACGATGAAAAGAAAGACTGAATAACCCCCCCGGGCTTTGTGGGAGCCGGCTTGCCGGCGAATGCATGACCAAGGTCTCTCTGGCCGTTTGCATCGCTGGCAAGCCAACTCCCACAGGCATGAGTGAACAGCTGGCCCCCGCGCGTGTCGTACGCTTACACACGCCAACGGTCATGACACCTCATGGACACCCAAAACAGCGGCAAAACCCCCAACCTGTCGGCTGAAGAAAAGCACGACGTCACCAAAAACCAGCCTCCGCGCGCAGCGGTCCTGCACGAAATCATTCGTTTGCAGGGTGATCAGGAGCTGGAGCGCAGCATCGCCGCCCTGTTCTGGTCGGCACTGGCCGCCGGGCTCACGATGGGCCTGTCGCTTATGGCCATGGGGTTGCTCAACTCGCGCCTGCCCAGCGGCGAAGCCTTCAAGGTCATCGCCAGCTTCGGCTACTGCGCCGGCTTTTTGGCCGTCATCCTCTCCCGCCAGCAATTGTTCACCGAAAATACCCTGACTGCCGTACTGCCGATCATGAGCAAACCCACGCTGAGCAATTTCGGGCGTCTGCTCCGATTGTGGGCTGTGGTGCTGGTGGGCAACCTGATAGGCACCTTGCTGGTGGCTTATGTGATGTTGCACTTGCCGATTTTCGACACCCAGACCGACAAGGCTTTCCTGGAAATAGGGCACAAGGTCATGGAGAACGACGTCAGTCAGATGTTTTCCAAGGGCATCATCTCGGGCTGGATGATCGCGACGATGGTGTGGATGATCCCGTCCATGGAGAGCGCCAAGATGTGGATCATCATCCTCATCACCTACCTGATGGCGCTGGGCGACTTCACCCACATCGTGGTCGGTACGGCCGAAGTGTCGTATCTGGTGTTTGCCGGTGAGCTGCCATGGAAAGACTTCTGGCTGATATTTGCCGGCCCGACCCTGGCCGGCAATATCATCGGTGGCAGCTTTATCTTTGCCCTGATCAGTCATGCGCAGATTCGCAGTGACACCAAAAAACCCAAGCCGCAAGCTTAGTTGCCCTGAGTCAGATCACGTAACGCGCGATGGCCACAAAATGCAGCAGGCTGCCTGTAATCACGAACAGGTGCCAAATGCCGTGGGCATGGCGCAGACGGTGATCCAGGGCAAAAAAGATGATCCCCACGGTGTACATCACTCCGCCCGTGGCCAGCCATATAAAGCCGGCGGTGCCCAGCGCCGCCAGCAACGGCTTGACGGCCACCAGCACGATCCAGCCCATCACCGCGTAAATCACGATCGACAGAATGCGCGCCTCGGAGCGGGGCTTGATCTCCTGCAGCATGCCGATCACCGCCATGCCCCACACAATCCCGAACAGCGACCAGCCCCAGGCTCCATGCAGGGTAACCAGGCAAAACGGCGTGTAACTGCCGGCGATCAGCAGGTAAATCGACAGATGATCGAACTTCTGCATGATCACCTTCGAGCGCCCGCGCACGCTGTGGTAGACGGTTGAAACGCTGTACAACAACACCAGCGTGACGCCATAAATCGCGACGCTCACAATCTTCTGCGGGCTGCCATCGAGGCACGCCATCACCAGCAACCAAATACTGCCCACTGCTGCCGCAATCGCACCCACCAGATGGGTCCAGGCATTGAGCTTTTCACCGTGATACATGTGCAACATCCTCAAGAACTGATTGTGCGACCGTGTCACTTTGATACGAGATAAGGGTCAAGGTTGCGAACTTAAAGGGCAATGCTGCATTCGTCGAAAACCAGCCTTGCACAGGCTC
>JBILYW010000344.1:0-4608 GCA_044377555.1 Pseudomonas sp. | reverse complement strand
TCTGGAAATAAGGGCCGGAGTCGCCTTTGGCCAGGGCGCGCTTGGCCTGGTCGTAGAGCTGGCGTTGTTGGGTCAGGTCTGCACCATGGGCGGCTTGCACGGCACAACTGGTGAGAAGCAGGCAGGATAAAAAGTTGAAGAGACGACTGCGCATGAGGCTTCCGTACAGATGAAAAACGCGACGGGCGCAGGGCAGGCCTGCGCTGATTATTCTGTAGCTTAGCCTTTTGCCAGTAGTGCGTGAAAGCCTTGCCGGTCAAGCGGCGCAACTTGGCACTAAATGAAGTGATGTGGGCGCCGTACAAGAAATACCCGGCCGCCTGAGGGCTCAAATCGGGTAGAATGCGCGCCCAGTTTTTGGAGAAGCTCATGACCCTGCTCAAATTCAGCGATGTGTCCCTTGCTTTCGGCTCTATGCCGTTGTTGGACAAGGTGTCCTGGCAGATCGCCCGTGGAGAGCGGGTGTGCATCATCGGCCGCAACGGTACCGGAAAATCCAGCATGATGAAGCTGGTTAAAGGTGATCAAAAACCCGATGACGGCTCTGTTTGGCGCGCGCCCGGCCTCAAGATTGGCGAATTGCCGCAAGAGTTGCCTGTGGCCGACGAACGGACCGTGTTCGACGTTGTGGCTGAAGGTCTGGACGGTGTTGGCGAGTTGCTGGCCCAGTACCATCACCTGAGCCAGAACATCGTGACCGATGCCGACCTGGACAAGCTGATGCACGTCCAGCAAGACCTCGAAGCCCGTGATGGCTGGCGCTTGCAGCAATTGGTAGACAGCACCTTGAGCCGTCTGCAATTGCCGGCGGATAAAACTCTCGCCGAATTGTCCGGCGGCTGGCGTCGTCGCGTTCTGTTGGCGCAAGCACTGGTTTCCGAACCGGATCTGCTGCTGCTCGACGAACCGACCAACCACCTGGACATCGGCGCGATCGCGTGGCTGGAAGAAGCCTTGAAGGACTTCCAGGGCGCGGTTCTGTTCATCACGCACGACCGTTCATTCCTGCAAAATCTGGCCACCCGGATTCTGGAACTGGACCGTGGCGGCCTGATCGACTGGAACGGCGACTACGCCAGCTTCCTGGTCCACAAGGAAGCCACCCTGGCCGCGGAAGAAACCGCCAACGCGCTGTTCGACAAGCGTCTGGCCCAGGAAGAAGTGTGGATCCGTCAGGGCATCAAGGCCCGCCGTACCCGTAACGAAGGCCGCGTACGCGCCCTGAAAGAACTGCGTGTAGAGCGCAGCGAACGTCGCGAGCGTACCGGCAAGGCCAACATCCAGCTGGACACGGCAGACAAGTCCGGCAAGCAAGTGATGGTGCTGGAAAACGTCAGTTTTGCTCACCCGGGTGGTCCGTTCCTGATCAAGGACTTCTCGATGGTGCTGCAGCGCGGCGACCGTATCGGTCTTCTGGGCGCTAACGGTACCGGTAAAACCACACTGCTCAAGCTGATGCTGGGCGGTCTGGTCCCTACCGAGGGTACGATTGAAGAGGGCACGCGCATTGACGTAGCTTACTTCGATCAGTTGCGTCACCAGCTGGATCTGGAAAAAACCGTGATCGATAACGTGGCTGAAGGCCGCGACTTTATCGATATCGACGGTCAGAGCCGCCATGTGCTCAGCTACCTGGGCGACTTCCTGTTCAGCCCTCAGCGTGCCCGCACGCCGGTCAAGGCGCTGTCGGGTGGTGAGCGTGCACGTCTGTTGCTGGCCAAGCTGTTCAGCAAGCCAGCCAACCTGCTGGTGCTCGATGAGCCAACCAACGATCTGGACGTTGAAACCCTGGAGCTGCTCGAAGAGGTCTTGCTGACCTTCAAGGGCACCGTGCTGATGGTCAGCCACGACCGGGCATTCCTCGACAACGTGGTGACCAGCACTCTGGTTTTCCAGGGCGAAGGCAAGGTTCGCGAGTACGTGGGCGGTTATCAGGACTGGCTGCGTCAGGGCGGCTCTGCGCGCCTTCTGGGCGTGACCGAGAGCAAGTCCGGCAAAGCCGACTTGAACTCTGCCGTGGTCGAGGCGGCACCGGCTCCAGTCGCTGCACAGGCTGCTCCTGCCGCGAAAAAGAAGCTGAGCTACAAATTGCAGCGTGAGCTGGAATCGTTGCCGGCAGATATCGACGCGAAAGAGCAGGCAATTGCTGCGGTTGAAGCAGAGATGGCTGATGCAGGTTTCTATCAGTTACCCGCTGCCAAAACGGCTGAAGTCATTGCCAGGCTAGAAACATTGCAAGCCGAGCTTGAGCAGCTGGTTGAGCGTTGGGCTGAGCTGGATGCCTGATTGACACCGTGCTGAACTGAAAAGCCCGGCCCTTTAACAAGGTGCCGGGCTTTTTTGTTGTTACATGCAGATAAACTTAGTCAGATTTTTTCAGGCTGACAGCCAGAACGTCGCATGGAGCGCCATGCAGCACGTCGTTGGCGGTGGAGCCCAGCAGCAGTGCAAGGCCGTGACGGCCGTGGCTGCCGACCACGATCAGGTCGCATTTTTGCGCTTTGGCCAGGGCATGGATTTCCTGGCGTGGCTGGCCGTAGTTAAGGTGGCAGTAATCCTTGTGCAGTTGCGGGTATTTGGCGATCAGCCGCTCAAGGCGTTCCTTGGCCTGATCGAACTGTTGCTGCTGCAATTGCGAGAGGTCCATCGGGACGTCGCCGCCAAACGCCATCGCCATCGGTTCGACGATATGGATCAGTGACAGTTTGGCACCGTTGGCCTTGGCGCTTTCGCTGGCACGGTTGATCACGGGGTCACAATCGTCGGTCAGGTCGACAGCGACCAAAATATGTTCGTAGGGCATGTGGGGTGCTCCTGTAGATGGCGATTAGTTATGAGTATGGCCCTTTTCCAGAGCCTTGGTTCAAGTCCGGGTCACTCGTTTATCAAGTTATGAGAGTACAGATATGACGGTATGGATAGTGGTGTCAATCCTGGCACTGGTTCTGAGCCCCTTGGCGTGGTTGCGGCCTTCTCGGGGGCAGAGTGGGCGTATGAATCTGCGTATGGAGGCGCGGCGCATGGGGTTGTCCATGCAGCTGGCTCCCCAGGAGTGGCCGCATTGGCTTGAGCCGCAGCCGCCTGCTTCCTGCGCGCAGTACCATCGCCCGCGCCGCAGTACTAAGCCTGATGTTTGGGGCTATTGGCAATCGGCACCTGGAAAATGGCTTAACCGCTGGCAGGAAGAGTGTGTGGATGAACGCCTGCTGACGCAGTTCAAAAAGCTGCCCGCCAACGTATACAAGGTAGAGGCCGACAAGCAGATGATCGTGCTGGTGTGGGGCGAGAAGGGTGATGTCGATAACTTGAAAGCCATCGATGAAGTGCTGAAGGCGCTGGCGTAATAGCCTTGAGATCACTACAAAACATGCGGGAGCGAGCCTGCTCGCGATGCGGACGCTGCGGTCCATGAGCGGCACCGGGGTGATGCCGTCGCGAGCAGGCTCGCTGCCACAAGTGAAGTGAGTGTTTGAACTGACTGACGGGTCGTTTTGTCATCATTGTTTTGGACAATTGACAAGCGATCGCTTTTCCGTGAAGGTGTGACACCCAAATCAAACGGGCGTATGAATTGAGTGTTTGCCGCGTAGGCAACGCTCCCATAACCCCGATTATCGCGTTGGCGGGTGTGCCTGGTGGATTGGCGTTAGCATTGACGGAATCGTCATTGCCAGCCAGACGCTAGCGTCCGACGTGTACTGTTCAGCTTCCATATCCTGGAGATCAGTTGATGATTTACGAAGGTAAAGCCATCACGGTTACGGCTCTTGAAAGTGGCATCGTCGAACTGAAGTTCGACCTCAAGGGTGAGTCCGTCAACAAGTTCAATCGTCTAACCCTGAACGAATTGCGTCAGGCGGTAGATGCGATCAAGGCCGACGCTTCGGTCAAGGGTGTCATCGTTTCCAGCGGTAAAGACGTATTTATCGTCGGCGCCGACATCACCGAATTCGTCGAAAACTTCAAGTTGCCGGACGCCGAGCTGATCGCGGGCAACCTCGAAGCCAACAAGATCTTCAGCGATTTCGAAGACCTCAACGTACCAACCGTCGCGGCCATCAATGGCATCGCGTTGGGTGGCGGCCTGGAAATGTGCCTGGCAGCGGACTTCCGCGTCATGGCCGACAGCGCCAAAATCGGTCTGCCGGAAGTCAAGCTGGGCATCTACCCGGGCTTTGGCGGCACCGTGCGCTTGCCGCGCCTGATCGGCGTTGATAACGCTGTCGAGTGGATTGCCTCCGGCAAAGAAAACCGCGCTGAAGACGCTCTGAAAGTCAGCGCCGTCGATGCTGTGGTTACGGCCGACAAACTGGGCGCTGCTGCGCTGGACATGATCAAGCGCGCCATCAGCGGCGAGCTGGACTACAAGGCCAAGCGCCAGCCCAAGCTCGAAAAGCTCAAGCTCAACGCCATTGAGCAGATGATGGCTTTCGAAACCGCCAAAGGTTTCGTTGCCGGCCAGGCGGGCCCGAACTACCCGGCCCCGGTTGAAGCGATCAAGACCATCCAGAAAGCCGCGAACTTCGGTCGTGACAAGGCGCTGGAAGTGGAAGCCGCAGGTTTCGCCAAACTGGCCAAGACCTCAGCTTCGCAATGCCTGATCGGCTT
>JBILYW010000021.1:0-13530 GCA_044377555.1 Pseudomonas sp. | reverse complement strand
TGGAGCGGGAAACGAGACTCGAACTCGCGACCCCGACCTTGGCAAGGTCGTGCTCTACCAACTGAGCTATTCCCGCAATAATGGCGTCCCCTAGGGGACTCGAACCCCTGTTACCGCCGTGAAAGGGCGGTGTCCTAGGCCACTAGACGAAGGGGACGTTGCCCGAAACGTACACTGTACATTTCAGTGCCAGATCATTAACAAAAGTTAGTGTCTTGGCTTTCACTCAGCACCGCCCGAAAGCGAAGCTGCTTAAAAATGGAGCGGGAAACGAGACTCGAACTCGCGACCCCGACCTTGGCAAGGTCGTGCTCTACCAACTGAGCTATTCCCGCAATGGCGTCCCCTAGGGGACTCGAACCCCTGTTACCGCCGTGAAAGGGCGGTGTCCTAGGCCACTAGACGAAGGGGACACGCTACAACTTCACTGGTTACATGCGTTTGGCTGTTCGCTTTACGCTGCAATTGGCGCGCATTCTAGGGATGGATTGGAAGGTCGTCAACCCCAATATGAAAATATATTGAAATCAATGACTTCCCTAGCATTAAGGCATTTACGCACAGGGGATTGAGCCAAGCTCCTGGCGCCTATATTCCGACACCCTACAAGACGCTATGATTGCCAGAACTCGTAATGGCAGTTTGCTGCCTTGTCGATCTGCAGCCTCTATATAGTCAGGCGCCTCGACTCACCGAGACAGCGTACCCACACCCAGAAGAGGTTTTAACGTTGACGCCCACCATGATCGCCCTGCTTGTCGTCATCGTGATCGCACTATTGATCGCCATCGTCTACATGAACCATGTAGTGGAAAACAACAAGCTGGAAAAGGCCCGCCTCAAGGTCGAGTTCAACGACCGCATACGCCGCTGTAGCCAGGTAAACGAGACCTTTCCCGGCCAACTGATGTCACCTGCCCTCAAGCTGCTGCTCACGCGCCTTGAGCTCAACGCGACGCAGCGCCTGTTACTCCTGGAAAAATCCAGCAAGCCCTTGAAAGCACAGGTTGACGAACTCAAAGGCCTGATTGCCAAAGGCGAGTCGATCCCGGTCAACAACCCGCCGAACCCTGTGCTGACCGAGGCGAAGGCCAAAGACGTGCGCTTTTTGCTTGAAACGCTGCATGACCAGATTGCCCGCGCGACCAAGGATGGCTTCCTGCAGCCCAACGAAGCCAAGCAATGGATCAAAGAGATTCGCCACTTGCTGGTCGTTCTGCATATCGAGTTTTTCAACAACCTGGGCAAACTCGCCCTGCAGAAAAACCAGCCCGGCCAGGCCCGCCTTGCCTATGAACGCGCCGTACAGTATTTGCGCAAACAGCCGGTCCCGGCCATGTACAACGCCCAGATCAAGGATTTCGAAGCTCAACTGGCACGCGCCAACGCACAGGTACTTAGTTCGCTTGAGCCGACAACGGGTGAAGTCAACGAATTGACCGAAGGCTTGAAAACAGACGAAGCCGATGGAGACTGGAAGAAAAAGGCCATCTACGACTGAAGGCCATCACTGGCGTTTTAGTACCGCGCACGGAAAATCACGCAACACAGTGCGGGCATGGCGGATAAGGAAGTCGATGCAGTGCCCAGGACGGGCGGGTGAATTACAGCAATAAAACATATAAAGGCAGCCCTTGGGCTGCCTTTATATTTGACGTCAGGCTACCGGATTGATTGGCTTTTCCGGGTACCACACGTCCAACAGCGGGCTAACTTCAACGCTGGTCAGCTCTGGACGCGCTTTCAACCAGGCTTCAACAGCGGCACGCTGTTCTTCGCTGACCGAACCGCGCTTCTGCAGGCAAACCAGACCGTAGTCGTCGCCGCCAACATAACCCAGGCCGTTAGCTTCCATGGCTTGCGCCAGGAAGTCTGCCAGGAATGCATCGATAGCCTCTTCCGACAGGTCTTCTTTGAAATCCAGGTTCAGCTCAAAACCCAACTCCTGAAATTCATCAACGCACAGTTTTTTGCGCAGACGCTGGGAACGATTAGTAGCCATTGAACAATCCTCTTAAGTAATAACGGGCGGCACTTTAGCAGCTTCAGCCGTCCGGCGCCCGGTTCCGTGTGAACGGTTCATCGTTTTCTATACTTAATCAGCCAAACCCTGTAACAGGCGGATGCACAAGGCCGCCGAGCTTGGGGCATAATGCCGAATCTTTTAAGACCAATGAGGGAACTATTCATCATGCCCTCTTATTTTTCTCCCTCGCCTGCAGGGTTTTACTTCATATGATCAAATCTTTGCGACCACTGCTTCTTGCCAGCCTGTTTTTGCCGCTGGCCTTCGGCGCCAACGCCGCCCCCGTCAATACCACCCTGTCGCCTAAAGTTCAGCAAGCACTCAAGACCAACAAGCTGCAAAACGATGCGCTGTCTCTCGTTCTGATCCCGCTCACCGGCCCCGGCATTCCGACCGTGTTCAACGCTGACGTATCCATGAACCCGGCCTCCACCATGAAACTGGTGACCACCTACGCCGCCCTGGAAATGCTCGGCCCGACCCATCAGTGGAAAACCGAGTTCTACACTGACGGCACCCTGAACAACGGCATCCTGCAAGGCAACCTGTACCTCAAGGGTGGCGGCGATCCCAAGCTCAACATGGAAAAGCTCTGGCTGTTGATGCGCGATCTGCGCGCCAATGGCGTGCAACAGGTCACCGGCGACCTGGTACTTGATCGCAACTTCTTCGAACAGCCTCAACTTCCTGTATTCAACGATGACGGCAACGACAAGAACAAACCGTTCCTGGTAAAGCCCGACTCGCTGATGGTCAACCTCAAAGCCCTGCGTTTCGTGGCACGCAACGATGCGGGCAAGGTCCTGATCTCGGTCGAACCGCCGATTGCCAGCATCAAGATCGACAATCAGGTCAAGGCCAGCAACACCAAGCAATGCACCGGCGACGTGCGCTACAACCCGGTACCGCAAGCAGACGGCTCGGTACTGGTCACCGTCAGCGGGCAACTGGCCGATGGCTGCAACTCCCAGACTTACCTGTCACTGCTTGACCACGCCACCTACACCGCCGGTGCTGTACGCGCCATCTGGAAAGAACTGGGTGGCAGCATCCAGGGCCAGGACCGTCAGGCCAGCGTGCCGAAAAATGCAAAATTGCTCGCACGAGCCTTCTCGCCGGACCTGGCAGAAATCATTCGCGACATTAACAAGTACAGCAACAACACCATGGCCCAGCAGCTGTTCCTGAGCCTGGGTGCGCAGTTCCGCAATGACGCCGACGGCGATGACGCCAAGGCTGCACAGCGTGTCGTGCGCCAATGGCTGGCCAAAAAAGGCATTACTGCACCGCATCTGGTCATGGAGAACGGTTCCGGACTGTCTCGCGCCGAACGCGTCAGCGCACGTGAAATGGCTCAAATGCTCCAGGCTGCCTGGAAAAGCCCTTACGCTGCCGAGTTCATCAGCTCCATGCCGATTGCCGGCAAAGACGGCACCATGCGCAAGCGTCTGAAAACCACGGCAATGAACGGCCAGGCCCATATCAAAACCGGTACCCTGAACACCGTGCGCGCCATTTCCGGCTTTAGCCGCGATATCAATGGCAACACCTGGGCCGTGGTCGCCATCCTCAACGACTCTCGTCCGTGGGGTGCTTCCGCGATTCTCGACCAGGTACTGCTGGACCTGTATCGCCAGCCGCCACTGGCCAACAGTTCAGTCTCCATCGCGCAGTAACCCGGCTCGCGCAGACGCGCAAAAAAAAGCCCCCGATCGCAAGATCGGGGGCTTTTTGGTTTATGCCATTACCACATGACCTTATCGGGCCATGATTTTCCAGGCACGGTGGATTTTGCTGTTGCGGGCAAAGTCCGGGTCGATGGTACTGGCGGTGATTTCTTCGACCGCATAACGCGCTTCCAGGTTTTCATCGAGGATGAATTTGCGGAAGTTGTTCGAGAAGTACAACACGCCGCCAGGCGCCAGGCGCGCCATGGCCAGGTCCAGCAACTGCACGTGATCGCGCTGCACATCGAAGATGCCTTCCATGCGCTTGGAGTTGGAGAAGGTCGGCGGATCGATAAAGATCAGGTCGTACTCTTCACGGCAGGCATCCAGCCACACCATCACATCGCCCTGCTCCAGACGGTTCTTGTCCGAGAAACCGTTGAGGGACAGGTTGCGACGCGCCCAGTCCAGGTAGGTCTTGGACAAGTCCACGCTGGTGGTGCTGCGCGCGCCGCCCTTGGCCGCATGTACGCTGGCGGTGGCGGTATAGCAGTACAGGTTGAGGAAGCGCTTGCCGGCGGCCTCTTTCTGAATGCGCATGCGCATTGGCCGGTGGTCCAGGAACAGACCGGTATCCAGGTAGTCCGTGAGGTTCACCAGCAGCTTCACGCCGCCTTCATTGACCTCGGTGAACTTGCCCTGGGCACTCTGACGCTCGTACTGCTTGGTTCCGCTCTGACGCTCGCGACGCTTTACGATCACGCGGTTCTTGTCGATGTTCAGCGCCTGCGGAATGGCCGCCAGGGCATCGAACATACGCTCCGAGGCTTTTACCGGGTCGATGGATTTCGGCGCCACGTATTCCTGGACATGAACCCAGTCGTGGTACAGGTCGATTGCCATCGAGTACTCAGGCATATCGGCATCGTAAACACGGTAGCAATCGATGCCTTCGCGCTTGACCCACTTGGCCAGCGCCTTGACGTTCTTTTGCAGACGGTTGGCAAACATCTGCCCGCCTTCGCTCAAGCGCGGTTGCTCGATCACGACCGGTACCGGCTTGATCGGGTTGCCGTTCTTGTTGAATTTCTCGTACTTGCCCGGTGCTTCGATGTTGGATGGCAGATCCGACTCGGCCTGCTCGCGATCGATCTGACGCTGCTCCGGGGTACGGCGCTCGCCCGTCACGAACTGATCCGGCACAACCTTGATCAGCAGCAGCTTGCACGGCAAGGCGCCGTTCCAGAACGAATACTGCTTGTGGCTGCGGATACCCATGCGTTTACCCAGATCCGGGGCACCGGTAAACACCGCGGCCTCCCAGTTCAAGCACGCCTGACGCAAACGCTCGCCAAGGTTCTGGTAGAGGTAGAGCAAGCTCGCCTCATCACCCAGACGCTCGCCATACGGAGGGTTGCAGATCACCAGGCCTTTCTGGTTCTGGTCCGGGCGCGGCTCGAAGGTCGCGACTTCACCCTGGTAAATCTTGATCCAGTGGCTCAGGCCTGCACGCTCGATGTTATTGCGCGCAGGCTGGATCAGACGCGGATCGGCTTCATAACCACGAATCCACAACGGCGTCTTGGCCATACCGGCTTCAGCGCGCTCAGTGGCTTCTTCGTGAAGCTTCTTCCAGATGGCCGGCACGTGACCGAGCCAGGCATCGAAACCCCAGTGAATACGATTGAGGTTCGGCGCCATGTCGGCGGCGATCATCGCACCTTCGACCAGGAACGTACCGACACCGCACATCGGGTCAGCCAGGGCTGCGCCTTCGGCCGCCAGACGCGGCCAGCCGGCACGAATCAGGATGGCGGCCGCGAGGTTTTCCTTCAGCGGTGCAGCACCCTGCTGCAGACGATACCCGCGCTGGTGCAAGCTGTGACCCGACAGATCCAGGGACAAAATCGCTTCGCCGCGATCCAGACGCAGGTGGATGCGCATGTCAGGGCTGATCTTGTCGATGGACGGACGCTCGCCAGACGGCGTACGCAGCTTGTCGACGATGGCGTCTTTTACTTTCAGGGCGCCAAAGTGAGTGTTGTCGATGCCCGAGCCGTGGCCGCTGAACTCAACAGCCAGCGTGCCATCCGGCACCATATGGTCATGCCAGTCAATATCCAGAACGCCGTGGTACAGGTCTTCCGCATCTTTCATCGGGAAGCGCTTGAGCACCAGCAACACGCGGTTGGCAAGGCGCGACCACAGACACAAGCGGTAGGCAGTTTCCATATCCGCCATGCCTCGAATGGCCGAGGTATGCTCGCGAGCTTCCTCAAGGCCAAGGCCGGTGGCCTCTTCGAGGAGCAGGCCTTCAAGGCCTTTAGGGCAGGTAAGGAAGAGTTCGTAACGATCCGACATGGGATTCCTGAGCTTTTAGCTATCAGCGAACAGGCAACGCATTGCCTGTTCCGTTTTCAATCAAGCGCTTTTCTTGAAGAGCGCTCGTGTGGCACGAAACTGTGCCGTTCCACCCCCGCGATCAGTCACGCCCTGAGGCATGAAGAGTCTAGACGCAGGGGCAGATCATTCATGGAGAAACAATTGGTCATATTCAGACCCTTCGTCGAATAGTGCCCCAGCAAAACGGGCGGGTATTCGCAGTAGAGAATGAAACTCATCATCTTTGTAAACACTCGTCCTGTCAGGCTTTGGCCGTATTCCTGCGTCCAGAAACAAACTTTCTTATGGCTCTAACACCATTATCGTTACGTCCTTATGACAAAACGATCATTCACACCTCTTGGTGCATTGGTTAGAAATGGACTCAGGTTGTCGCCGCACAGGCGACAACGAAATGCTCGCCACGCCGGCAGCGAGCACACCAACGGCAGAACACTCTGCCCCGACCTTTGGTAGGTCGACGCTATATAAAACAGTCAACAAGTGAGGGCAATACCCTATGAGAAGACTTAAGCGTGATCCGTTGGAAAAAGCTTTCTTACGCGGATATCAATACGGTGTTCATGGAAAATCCCGCGAGCTTTGCCCTTTTACTCTACCGTCGGTACGCCAAGCCTGGATTAACGGCTGGCGCGAAGGACGCGGCGACAACTGGGACGGTATGACTGGCACTGCGGGCATCCACAGACTCAACGAACTTCACGCCGTCGGCTAACTCTGGGCAAATCCGACATCACCTCGAATATGCAATGACTTAACCATGCCGTCCTATCCGGGCGGCGGGCTCCGGCCCAAGGGCTCCTTAAGGGAGCCCTTTTTATTGCCTGCTTATTTACCGGCTAACGCAGAAATGGCATCGACCGACTCGCGAATCAAGGCCGGGCCCTTGTAGATAAAACCCGAGTAGATCTGAACCAGGCTCGCGCCCGCAGCGATTTTCTCAGCTGCGTACTTGCCTTCGGTGATCCCGCCTGCAGCGATGATCGGCATGCGCCCTGCCAGCTCGCCCGCCAGCACCCTGACCGTATGGGTGCTCTTGTCGCGCACCGGGGCGCCCGACAGGCCGCCAGCCTCATCGCCATGCTCCATACCTTCGACCCCGACGCGACTTAACGTGGTATTGGTGGCGATAACCGCATCCATACCCGTCTCCAGAAGCGCCTGAGCCACGAGAACGGTTTCTTCGTCAGTCATGTCAGGGGCGATCTTGATCGCCAGCGGTACGCGCTTACCGTGGCGCTGTGTAAGCTCGTTCTGACGAATCTGTAGGGCTTCAAGCAACTGCTTGAGTGAATCCCCAAATTGCAGGCTGCGCAGACCAGGCGTATTCGGTGAACTCACGTTCACGGTCACGTAGCTGGCGTGCTCATACACCTTGTCCAGGCAGATCAGGTAGTCATCGACCGCGCGCTCGACCGGCGTGTCGAAATTCTTGCCAATGTTGATCCCCAGGATACCGGTGTACTTGGCCGCCTGAACCCGCGTAAGCAAATGATCAACCCCAAGATTGTTAAACCCCATGCGGTTGATGATCGCCTGAGCTTCAGGCAAGCGAAAAATACGTGGCTTGGGATTGCCCGGCTGAGGGCGCGGCGTCACGGTGCCGATCTCAACGAAACCAAAACCCAGCTGTGCAAAGCCATCAATGGCTGCACCGTTTTTGTCCAGACCTGCGGCCAGCCCGACCGGGTTCGGAAAATCGAGCCCCATGACCGTCACTGGCAACCTTGCCGGCGCCTTGCACAACAAACCGTTGAGCCCCAGACGGCCGCCCGCACCGATCAAGTCCAGGGACAGATCGTGAGAGGTTTCAGGGGAAAGTTTGAAGAGCAACTGGCGGGCCAGGTTATACATGGGCTGATTGGACTCGAAGGGGGATTTGAAGAAGGCGCGATTATAGCCGCGCAGCCTGCTAAATCACAGGCAAAGAAAAACCCGGCCGAAGCCGGGTTTTTCTGAACAGCCTAGCTAAAAATTACTTAGCTTCTGCTTGAACGGTTGCTTCTACGCGACGGTTCAATTCACGGCCTTCTGCAGTTGCGTTGCTTGCAACTGGGTTAGCTTCACCGTGACCAACAGCGTCTACACGGTTAGCTGCAACACCTTGGTTAACCAGGGCTGCACGAACAGCGTCAGCACGACGCTGCGACAGTTTCTGGTTGTAGGCATCGGTACCAACGCTGTCAGTGTAACCAGCAACAGTGGTGGTAGTCGCAGGGTACTGCTTCATGAAATCAGCAACGTTGTTGATATCAGCTGCGTACTGCGGCTTAACGTTCGATTTGTCGAAGTCGAATTTCACGTCAAGTTCAACGCGAACAACTTCAGCGATCGGAGCTTCTGGCTCTGGCTCAGCGATTGGTGCTGGAGCTGGAACTGGAGCAGGAGCGACTTTACCGCCGTTGCCGCCGAAGTTCACACCCAGGCCAACGGTAGGAGCGTAGTCCCACTTGCCGTTGTCCAGTTTGTAGTCAGCTTCAACGCCTGCACGGGCGAACAGGTTGTCAGTGATGTACCACTTAACACCAGCGCCAGCAGTCAGGAAAGTCGACTGGTCACGACCGCTGTGGCCGTCTGCGATCACGTTGGTCATGCTCTTGTGAGCAACACCGCCGGAAACGTATGGACGCAGAGCGTCGCCTACGGTGCCGAAGTGGTACTGAGCGTTCAGACCAAAGTTGTCGCCTTTGATTTTCTGGTGGCCAGTGCCGTCATTCGAACGGGTGTGGTTGGTTTTGTCGTAGGTCAGGTTCAACGAAACGTCGTCGGTCAGGAAGTAACCGATCGATGCGCCTGGGTTGTAGCCGTCTTCTACGTGCTTGACGCTGTCGTTGTACTGTTTTTTGTAGAACAGTTCACCCTCGACCGCGCCTTGGCCTTGTGCCAGGGCACCGAACGAAGTTGCGGCTACAAAGGAACCAATGGCAATGCCCAAGGTGTTTTTCAGTTTCATCCGTTAAATCCCCATCTGGTGATTGTAAAGCAGTCCCACATACCGGGGGACAACTCGGCGGCAAGTCTATCAGACCTTGCCTACACGTAGAGCCATTTGCGCTGAACTAAGTTTCAGCAATACCTGCAAATTTCTCACGCAATTTATCTAGAGCGCGCTTGTAACGCATCTTTGTCGCACTCAAACCCATATGCATTATGTCTGCGATTTCCTGAAATTCCAGTTCTGCGACAAAACGCAGTACGAGAATTTCCCGATCAATCGGGTTTACATGCACCAGCCAGCGATCAAGTCCGCCCTTTTCCTCAGGTTTCGGCGCCTTTTCTTCAGACGCTTCCTCGAGGGGATCAATACTTAATGCGTCCATCAAGCGACGCTTTCGCCGTTCCTTCCGATACTGGGTAATGCATTCGTTGTAAGTGATGCTATATAGCCATGTCTTGAATTTCGACTTACCTTCGAAATTCTTCAAACCGTACAGCACTTTGAGCATGACTTCCTGACAGACATCATCAGCGTCACGATCGTTCCCTAAATACCTTGAACAAACGTTGAACAAAGTTCGCTGATAGCGACGCATCAGCTCTTCATAAGCACGCGTCACGTGAAACAACTCATCATGCGAGCGCGCCACCAGCTCCTCATCAGAGAGCTCGCGGGGGTCATAGCGCATGGATAGCGATTGGGCTTTATTCAAAACGAGTTGTGCCAACAGTCAGGTCAATGTCCGCCGCAGCCTGTCAATCATGGCTTTTTTGCGGCGGCGTACATTAGCAGGGTTTGCCGCATCAGCGGCTGGTTACGTGCTGCTCCAGCAAGATCCGATTTGAGATGGAGACTAGCTCACCCTCATCGGTCAGCAACGTGGTTTTAACCGTGCCAATCTCCTCGATTTGCCCTTCTACCCCGCCAACCCGCACTTCCTGCCCAACCTGATACAGCTCACGCACATAGATCCCGGCAAGTATCTGCCCTGCAATTTCCCGGCTGCCCAACCCCATTGCCAGAGCAATAGCCAGACCAACGGTAATCAACACAATCACAATCACATGGTTCAGCAGGTCGGTTTTGACCTCTAGCTGGCTGATGGCCACCGAAATACTGATGATAATGACCAGGCCTTGAGTAACACGACCCAGGCCGCCGGCGTAATCAAAACCCACGCTCTCGGCAGCGCCACGCACCAGGCCGTTGAGCACTTGTGCCAGCAGCACACCCGCCAGCAACACCAGCAGCGCACCAAAGACCTTGGGCAGGTACACCGTCAACAGATCCAGCGCAGATGACACGCGGTCGAGGCCCAGCGACTGTGCAGCAGAGACCAGGAACACAAGCAATACAAACCAGTACACGATCTTGCCGATCAGCGTAGAGATAGGCACCTGAATGCCGACTCGAGCCAGTATCTTGGTCAGGCCCGTGCCCCCCATCAGGCGGTCAAGGCCCAACTTGGCGAGTAACTTCGACAGCAGGGCGTCGAGCAGTTTTGCAACCACGAAGCCCAGCAGTACCACCACCAACGCCCCGAAGAGGTTGGGAATAAAGTTCGCAATCTTAGTCCACAAGGCAGTCATTGCCGCGACCAGGCTCTGGGTCCAGACATTCAATTCCATGTTCAATCAGCCTTATCAACAGGGCGAGCAGCAGGTTTGCGCCGCGAAACGGGCGCAATATGAGCCGAACCGCTATTCAAAGCAATCATCAGTGCTTGCACCCAGCGCCCCAGCAGGCTGAAAAGATCCCCCGCACCGACCTGGCGGTTAGCGGTTTTCAGTACCCGGCCCAGGCAAGCGTCGTCATCACGGTTGGACGGCGGCGCCTTGAGCATTTCACGTAAGGACTGTTCAAACGGATCGTGCATAAGCACCTCTCGGTATGTCAGTAAAAAGACGTAGGCATTTTTACCGGGGTCACATTCGGCCCCTTCATAGCCACTGCAAACGGCGATAGAACCACCATTGACCCACCCCGATTATCAGCATCAGGCTGCAGGTCACCGCAAAACCATAGGGGTCATTGGAGAACGGCACGCCCCCCACATTGATCCCCAGCAAACCGGTGATAAACGTGATCGGCAGGAAGATCCCCGTGAGCACGCCGAAGCGATACATGATGCGGCTCATGCGCACGTTCAAACGCCGATCTTCAGACTCAAGCACCAGCCCCACGCGCTCGCGGGTCAACTCAAGCTCTTCAAGATAGCGGGTCAGACTGTTGTTCAATTCGTTCCAGTAATCGGCATCATCTGCGCTGAACCAGGGTAATTTGGTTCGCGTGAGCTGACCGAAAATATCCCGCTGCGGCGCCAGAAAACGACGCAAGGCGGCTGCCCTTCGGCGAACCTGCAAAATGGAGTTGTGATCAGGGGTATACCGTTCGTCGGCATCTATCTTATCTTCTTCGTCATCGACGATTTCTGACAGATCACCAATCAGATCCTGCACCTTCAATGTCAGGTGCTGAGCCAGATAAAGGATCAGTTCAGCGGGATTTTTCGGACCTTCGCCCTGGGAAAACTCACCGAGCAGCTCATCGGTGGCCCGTAGCGGACGCATGCGCAGCGAGATAACCCGCTGCGCGCTGCCGAAAATGCGCAGTGAAACCATGTCCTCGGGCTCTGCGCCCGGGTTCAGGTTGACCCCGCGCATAAACAGCAGCAGTTCGTTGTCGGGCAAAGACAGCAAACGCGGACGGGTGTTTTCTTCAAGCAGCAGGTCACAGCTGAAATCACTTAAACCGCTCGAATCCCGCAGCCAGCTCTGGGTCTGCGGGTGGCTGCGATCCCAGTGCAGCCAGATGCTTTCATGGGCCTGCAACTGCAGATCGTTCAGCTCGGTACGTGCAATCGTACGCGCACCGCCCTCCCCATCCAGTACCAGCGCATGCACCAGCCCCCATTGAGCGTTTTCGTCCTCGAACATCCGTGATCCTTAGTGGTAATGCGTTTAGCCCGGCATTTTCAGAGCTATTGGCGAAATGATAACGCCATTATTGTCGGCGTAAATGAATTCTCCCGGGCGGAACGTGACGCCGGCAAATGTCACCGGCACATCCACATCGCCCACACCGCGCCTGACGCTCTTGAGCGGGTGACTGGCCAAGGCCTGCACCCCGAGATCAGTTTGCGCGAGCACATCTACGTCGCGGATACAGCCGTAAATCACTATGCCTTCCCAACCGTTTTTCGCGGCCTTTTCGGCAATCATGTCACCCAGCAAGGCATGGCGCAGGGAACCACCGCCATCAACCACCATCACTTTGCCCTGACCGTTAAGTTCTGCCTGCTCCTTGACCCGGGAGTTGTCCTCGAAACACTTGATGGTCACGATCTCGCCACCAAAGGAGTCGCGCCCGCCGAAGTTGCTGAACATGGGCTCAAGCACTTGTACCGACTCAGGGTAGGCATCGCACAGATCGGGAGTGATGTAGTGGTTCACGAGAAAGCTCCTGTTCAGGGTGGGTACTGCAGTGAAAACAACGATTGCACTATGGTTATAGACGCTTTGATGAAGGCTGGCTTTATAGATTCACAGCACCCCACCATGAGAGCCAGCCTGGATTAAAGCAACAAAACATGACCAAACTCGCCAATCGCGTCACAAATCAACCACTCCTGTGGGAGCGAGCCTGCTCGCGAAAGTCGTTCGCTAGCAGGCTCGCTCCCACGATTGAAGTTTTCTGCTACTCCTGCCTGCGAAGCAACAGCTACCGCTCACTCAGCCAATTACGTACCAATGGCCAGACTTCCTTCTGTGCAGGCTGGCTGACCAGCATTTCGACATGGCTGAAGTCAGTGCTAAAACCGTGCTCGGTGCCCAGAGACACGAACGTGCGCTGCTCAGAGCCCAATTGATCGAACAATTTACGACACGCCCACTCCGGCGTTAGTCGATCGCCCACAGCCGCCACGACCAGCGTCGGGACCTGGACCTCTGCCAATCCAGCCCACCAGTCTCGTTCGGCGTCCTTGAAACGCCCCATGAAACCATTCCAGCGCAAGGCTTCCAGAGCGATGCTGACAGGCTCGTCCTCCGGGCCACGCTTAAGTCGCGTACCCGACAATTGCGCAAAACGCTTCAACAACAAATAAGCGCCCCACTGCACCGGCGGAATTTTCAGTGACCAATAACGACGATTGATCTGACAACCAAAAAACGCCGACGACGCTACGTCCTTGTCAGTCAGGTACTGCCCCCCCAGGGCTGCAGCCAAACTGATGGCGCCCTGAGAGTGACCGATCCAGTGCGGTACTTGCCCGCTCAGTTCTCGCACAAAGGCCCCTATGGCCGGCAAATCGTAACGTGCGTAATCGGCCACGCGGTTCCTGGCCCAGTCAACATTGCGCGAAGAAAGGCCATGGCCGCGCATTTCGGGCAGCCACACATCAAAACCGGCTCGGGCCAGATAAGCCCCCAACCCCACACCTTTGGGCGAGTACCAGAAGCGCCGGTTGGAGAAACTGCCATGCAACAGGATGACCG
>JBILYW010000342.1:0-4610 GCA_044377555.1 Pseudomonas sp. | reverse complement strand
ACCGTCAGCTCAGCGACTTTGGGGGTCAGTTCACTTGGTTTGAACACCACGGTGTTACCGGCCAGCAAGGCCGGAACGATATGCCCGTTGGGCAAATGGCCCGGGAAGTTGTACGGGCCGAACACGGCCACTACACCGTGTGGCTTGTGGCGCAAAACGGCCGTGGCATCACCCAGCGGGCCGCTTTTTTCACCCGTGCGCTCGCGGTAGCTTTGTACCGAGATCGCCACTTTGTTGATCATGCTGGTGACTTCGGTGGCCGACTCCCACAGGGGTTTGCCGGTTTCTTCACCGATGCAGCGCGACAGTTCGTCGGCGTGGCTTTTGAGGCTGGCGGCGAATGCTTCAAGCACGCTCAGGCGCTCTTCAAAAGAACGCCTGGCCCAGGCCGCAAAAGCCTGACGCGCTGCCTTGACGGCGGCATCCACTTGCCCTGCATTGGCACCATTGCCGGCCCACAGCACTTGCTGGGTCACCGGGTTCAGCGATTCAAAGGCTTCGCCCTGCCCGTTCTGCCAGGCGCCTGCGATGTACAACGTGCTCATTATTTCGACTCCCGTGGGGCTACTGGCTGGGCAGACAACGTCACCGCTCGCACTTGATCACCTGCGGTCAGTTGCAGGCGTTTGGCGGTCAGCGGGTCGACCACCAGGGTGCCGGCTGCCAGGCGCGCAGGTGCGGCGGTGATGCGGCAATCTTCGCGTTTACGGTTGTGGATCAGGTACGGCGTGGCGTCGTCACCCGGGGTACCGATGGCCAGCACCAGCGATTCACTTTCGCGTATGGCGCGGATTTTGCTGGTTTCGCACTCCACTGCCGGGCCTGCGTCAAAAATATCAACGTAGCCCTGGTAGCTGAAACCTTCGCTTTTAAGCATGTTCAAGGCCGGTTCGGTGTGGGTATGCACCTTGCCGATCACCCCGCGGGCGTCTTCGGACAAGAAGCAGGTGTACACAGGAAACTTGGGCATCAACTCGGCAATAAAAGCCTTGTTGCCCACGCCGGTCAGGTAGTCCGCCTGGCTGAATTCCATTTTGAAGAAGTGCCGGCCCAGGCTTTCCCAGAATGGCGAGCGCCCGGCTTCATCGGACATGCCGCGCATTTCGGCAATGATCTTGTTGCCGAACAGATCCGGGAATTCCGCGATAAACAGCATCCGCGCCTTGGCCAGCATGCGGCCGTTGAGGCCGGTGCGGGAGTCAGCGCTAAGAAACAGGGAGCACAGTTCCGAGTTGCCGGTCAGGTCGTTGGCCAAAAACAGGGTCGGGATTTCGCGATAGATATTCAGCTCCTGGGAGGCGCTGACGGTCAGGCCCACCCGGAAGTTGTACCAGGGCTCGCGCAGGCCCACAGCGCCGGCAATGGCGGAAATCCCCACCACCTTGCCTTCGTCGTTTTCGAGCACAAACAGGTAGTCCGCATCACCGCGCTCGGCTTCGCCACGGAAGGTTTTTTCAGCCCAGGTGACACGATGCAGCAGGCGCTCCTCGTTGGCCGGCAAGGTGGTCAGGCCGGTGCCGGTGCTGCGTGCCAGCTCAATCAGGGCCGGTAAATCGCTGTTGCGTACAGGACGAACGATCATGCTATCTCCTCAGACAGGGCTCGCTGACGAACCCCGCGAAACTCGCTCAAACGCGTTAAACCGCCACGACTCGTACGCTGGCACCTTCGCCAACGCCAAGTGCTTCGGCCGCTTCCAGATCCAGCGTGACCGGCTTGCCAGGCGCCCAGTCAAGCTCCAGCAAAACGGCGCGGTAGTCCTGCAACTGGGCATTGGCCACCAGGTACTGGCGACCGCCGCCCTTGCTCGGTTCACCGATCTTGACCGGCACCACGCGGCTTTGGGCGATTGAGCGAATACCCGAAACCCGTGCATGCAGGGTCGGGCCGCCGTCGAAAATATCGATGTAATGATCGGTCTCGAAGCCTTCGCGCATCAGGATGTCGAAGGTGATCTGCGCCCGCGGGTGAACCTGCCCCATGGCTTCCTGGGCAGTGTCGGGCAGCAGCGGCACGTAAATCGGGTAATGCGGCATCAGCTCGGCGAGGAAGGTGCGGCTTTTGAGCCCGCACAGACGCTCGGCGGCGGCGTAGTTCAAGTCGAAGAAGTTGCGGCCAATGGCGTCCCAGAACGGCGAGTCGCCATTTTCATCGCTGTAACCGACGATCTCGGTCACTACCGAGTCGGCAAAGCGTTCCGGGTGGTTGGCCACAAATAACAGGCGGCCACGGGAGTTGAGTTCCGACCAGGTCGAACCCACCAGTTCCGGGACCACATAAAAACTGGTCAGCAGGCTGTTACCGGTCAGGTCATGGCACTGCGACAGAACATGGATCTTGTTGTGGATCTTCAGCTCGCGGGAGGCATGCACGAAGGTTTCGTTTCGGAAGCTGTAAAACGGCTCCGAGTAACCGGCCGAGGCCACGATCGCCGAGCAGCCCACCAGCTTGCCGGTGGCCGTGTTTTCAAGGACGAAGAAGTAGCTCTCTTCGCCGTTGAAGCTGACTTCGGCGGCAAACGAGGTTTCGGACGCGGCGATCTTGTCGCGCAGGCGTTCGATATCGTCCGGCAATGAAGTGACACCAATCGGGCTGTCCGCAGCCAGACGCTGTACCTCGCCCAGATCAGCCATTTGCGCGGGGCGCATCACCAGCATGGTGTCACTCCTTAATCCTTGAACTACATAGAGGGTGTGGGAGCGGGCGTGCCCGCTCCCACATTAATTCGGTTCGACGCCTGACAACTCAGGCGTCGAGGTCACACTCAGGCTTGGGTCAGCGTTTTAACGGCGCGTTCGAAGCGGTTCAGGCCTTCTTCGATATCGGCTGTTTCTACGACCAGGCTCGGAGCAAAACGCACCACGTCAGGGCCCGCCTGCAGAATCATCAGGTTTTCTTTTTCTGCGGCGTTGAAAATGTCTTTGGCACGGCCTTTCCAGGCATCGCTCAGCACACAACCGATCAACAGGCCCATGCCGCGTACTTCAGTAAACAGGCCGTATTGCTGGCCGATTTGCTCAAGACGGGTTTTGAACTGATCGTGCTTGGTTTTCACGCCAGCCAGCACCTGCGGGGTGTTGATGACATCAATCACGGCATTGCCGACAGCACACGCCAGCGGGTTGCCGCCGTATGTGGTGCCGTGGGTGCCGACAACCAGATGCTTGGCCAGCGCCTCGGTGGTCAGCATGGCTGCGATCGGGAAACCGCCGCCCAGGCTCTTGGCGCTGGTCAGGATGTCCGGGGTCACGCCGTAATGCATGTAGGCAAACAGTTCGCCGGTACGGCCCATGCCGGTTTGCACTTCGTCAAATACCAGCAGCGCATTGTGCTGGTCGCACAGGTCGCGGGCGCCTTGCAGGTAAGCCTGCTCGGCCGGCAGCACGCCGCCTTCGCCCTGAATCGGTTCCAGCACCACGGCGCAGGTCTTGTCCGAGATCGCCGCTTTCAGCGCGTCAAGATCGTTGAACGGGACATGGGTGATACCGGTGATTTTCGGACCGAAACCGTCGGAGTACTTCGACTGCCCGCCCACGTTCACGGTGAACAGGGTACGGCCGTGGAAGCTGTTGAGCGCGGCAATGATTTCGTACTTCTCGGCGCCGAAACGGTCGTGGGCGACACGACGGGCCAGCTTGAAAGCGGCCTCGTTGGCTTCGGCACCCGAGTTGCAGAAGAACACGCGCTCGGCGAAGGTCGAATCCACCAGCTTCCTGGCCAGGCGCAGCGCCGGCTCGTTGGTAAACACGTTGGACACATGCCACAGGGCATTGGCCTGCTCGGTCAATGCACCCACCAGGGCCGGATGCGCATGCCCCAACACGTTAACGGCAATGCCGCCTGCGAAGTCGATCAGTTCACGACCCGACTGGTCCCAGACTCGGGAGCCGGCGCCGCGCACAGGAATAAAGGCTGCAGGTGCGTAGTTGGGAACCATGACCTGGTCGAAATCGGCGCGTTGCACCGGGGCTTGCTCAACGGACATCGGAGTCTCCTGGAGAGGAACGCCTGCCTAAACTGGCGAGCGATGGGGGATTGTAAGGACAGATGGGGGTCAAGCCTTGCCGCCAAGCGACAACTTCTTACAGCGCTAAACCATGATTTGCCCGGGTTTTCGGCAATGCGACATATTCCGTCACAAAGGCGCAGTTTAAACGTTGAGAGGTCTTTGCGGCAGCTTCATGACATTTTGATTGCGCCAAAACAATCAGGTTTCAGCGCACGCCTGAGGCGCAGTATTGATCGGGTGTTAGATGTGTATTGGCCGGGCGCTGAATATTGATCCATACAGGCAGGCTTGCAGCAGGTATTTGCGCTTTTTTTCAGCCTCCGGCTAATCGATCTTGATTGTTCATTAAACAGACAATCGAGTGTTTCAAATGCCCGAACCTACCGTTCAGACACCCGCGATCGGCCTTCACACCGAGTTCATCAAGCAACGCATCCCCCAATGGTTCAAAGACGCTGCCCTGCATCGCCAGCTGGCCTTCAAACAACTTGAGCCCACTCTCCCCCAATGGCTGCATGACGCCACGGCCCAGACCCGGCACACCCTCAAACACAGCCATCAACAGCACCGACAGGCACTCAACCATACCGACCGCCTGCTA
>JBILYW010000020.1:0-13560 GCA_044377555.1 Pseudomonas sp. | reverse complement strand
TACGTCCACCCAGCGGGAGTACATGGCACAGGGTGTCGTTACCGTGGTGAATCCGGCTATCGGGGTGGCATCGCTGGTACTGGGCATGGTCAACATGACCGGTGAACCCTACGCTCACCACGGCACATTGCGACACTTCATGCCGGTCTACTTTAACGCGGGCATCATGTCCTCGATCCTCTGGAAGCCAGGGTGCAGCACCATCAACGACCACGGTTGTGCCGTAGCGCTGAAGGCAACCGACGGCCTGCCCTCCCGCGGCCCATTCTTGCGACAAGTGATTGATAATGCCCACCACAAAATGGTCGTCAGCTACATTCCAAACTGTTGGGCCAGCCTGCGCCGCTGGCAGGATGCTCAGACGTCCAATTGCTCATTGGTGACTGTTGATGAGTTTAACCAGGTAGATGAGGCATTAAAGAATGCCAAGCGGCAATTGCTCACCTTAGAGAGCCGCCTGGCGGCGAGCCCCGACAGATATGTCAGTCATCAAGCCGCGGCGATGGCCGCTCTTAAACAAGAGTTCACCAACATAGAAATCACGCGCACGCGGCTGAGCGAGTTACGGGTAAACCGTATCAGTGAGGCCGATGTGTATGGATTGTTCGCGGGACTACCCGAACTGGCAGAGGACGATTTGCCTCGCTGGAAAGCTCATGCAGAGAACCGTAAGGAGGAACAACTGGCAATGGCTCCGCCAGCAGCCGACGATGATGATGAGCGGGCGATAGCAGCCATTGCGGGGGCCCACGTTGCGGGAACCCCCTTCAATTTCGATATTGATTCGTTTAGCTAGCCCGTTTGGAATACGGCTCTAGCGCTGCGTGAACAGAACATGACTTATGTTATTGATTAGCAAGACAAGTCATTACCCAAGACATCGGCATGTTCTCTACACGGCAGCGCAGCTCAAAGACATGGCGCTCCCAACTACTGACGCATACCCCGCCCGCTGACCAGCAGCTTCGCGCATCCGAAGTACAGCACGATGGTTGCCACCACCATAAAGGTCAGCGCCACACTGATCTTTATGTCCGAGACGCCAAGAATGCCGTAGCGGAATGCGTTGACCATATGCAGCACCGGGTTGGCCAGCGACACGCTCTGCCAGAACGGCGGCAGCAACGTGATCGAGTAGAACACCCCGCCCAGATACGTCAGAGGCGTCAGCACGAAGGTCGGGATAATCGAAATATCGTCGAAGTTGCGCGCAAATACGGCGTTAATAAACCCCAGCAACGAGAAGATCGTCGCCGTCAGCACTACGACCACAATGGTCAGGCCCAGGTGGTGTACCTGCAGCTGGGTGAAGAACAGCGACAGTAGCGTCACGATCAAGCCCACGATCAACCCGCGCAAAATCCCGCCCACGGTAAAACCGATCAGGATGGTGTGGGGCGATACCGGCGATACCATCAACTCCTCAATCGAGCGCTGGAACTTGGCCCCAAAGAAGCTCGACACCACGTTGCCGTAGGAGTTGGTGATCACCGACATCATGATCAGGCCCGGCACGATGTACTCCATATAAGTGAAGCCACCCATATCGCCGATTTGACGACCGATCAGGTTCCCGAAGATCACAAAGTACAAAACCATTGTGATCGCAGGCGGCAGCAGGGTTTGTGGCCAGATACGCATAAAACGTCGAACTTCGCGGTAAACAATGGTGTTCAACGCAATCAGGTTGGGACGCAGCTCCGAGCTCATATCGCCACCTTTGCCAGGTTTTTCTCGACCAACGACACGAACAACTCCTCAAGGCGATTGGTTTTATTGCGCAAGCTCACCACTTCGATGTTTTGCGCAGCCAGTTGAGTGAACAGGCCGGTAATGCCCATGGCTTTGTCGACTTGTACTTCCAGGGTGTGGTTATCGAGCAATTGACTCGGGTAACCGATCAGCTGCGGGGCTGCGTGCAAGGGGGTTTTCAGATCGAGCAAAAACGTCTCGACATGCAGCTGGCCCAGCAACTGGCGCATGCTGGTGTTTTCGACAATGGTGCCGTGATCGATGATCCCGATGTTGCGGCACAACTGCTCAGCCTCTTCCAGGTAATGCGTGGTGAGGATGATGGTGGTGCCCTGCTGATTGAGCTCTGTGAGGAAGCTCCACATCGAGCGACGCAGTTCAATGTCCACGCCCGCCGTCGGCTCATCGAGAATCAACAGGCGCGGCTCGTGCACCAGCGCACGGGCAATCATCAGGCGGCGCTTCATGCCGCCCGACAACGAGCGCGATGGCGTGTCGCGCTTATCCCAAAGGCCCAGCTGCGACAGGTACTTTTCGGCGCGTTCCTTGGCGATTTTGGCCGGAATGCCGTAGTAACCCGCCTGGGTCACGACAATATCGAAGGTCTTTTCAAACTGGTTAAAGTTGAATTCCTGCGGCACTACGCCAATCGAACGCTTCAAGGCAGCCGGATTGCGGTCGAGGTCATGGCCAAAGATATTCACTGTGCCGCCGGTTTTGTTTACCAGGGTCGAGAGAATGCCGATGGTGGTGGATTTGCCGGCACCGTTGGGGCCCAGCAAGGCAAAAAAGTCACCTTCAGCAACATCCAGATCGATACCACTCAGGGCCTGGAAACCGTTGCCGTAGGTTTTGGTTAGCTGCCGTATGGACAGAGCGGAACTCATATCGGATTACGCACCAAGATGGGGGAAAGAGGAGGTTTAGATAAGGGCGAACTGCCTGTAGGGCAAGTCCGACAAGGCCGTATGGTGCTTGGCCTTGCCGCACAAGTACAGTCGCCCGTATTAATAGTGGCTATTAAGTCAACGCGGTCATGACTGCGCTGCGGTAAGCCGGGCGCAGCTTCAAGCGCTCATACCAGGCACTCAGATGTGGCAGGTGTGGACGTTCGATGGGCATTTCAAACCAGGCATAGATAAATGATCCCAGCGGGATATCACCCATACCGATTTCATCACCCGACAAGTAAGGTTTTTCAGCAAGAGCCCGATCCACAATGACCAGCAACTGAGCGCAGGCTTTGATCGCGGCGTTAATGGCTACCCAGTCCTGCTGCTCGGCAGGCGTGCGCAACACACCCCAGAACACGGGGCGAAACGCGCCGGCAAAGGAGGTACTGGTCCAGTCCATCCACTTGTCAGCCTGCGCCCGGACACGAGCATCGGTCGGGTACCAGGATGTATCCGCGCCATAGCGGGCCGTGAGATAGCGCACGATGGTGTTCGATTCCCACAGCACAAAGCCGTCGTCCTCTTCGATCATCGGCACCTGGCCATTAGGGTTCAACGCCCGGTACTCAGGGCTGTCTACAACCCCGAATGCACCACCCGCTTCTACCCGGCTATAGGGCAAAGCCAATTCTTCGACACACCACAACGCCTTCCTGACATTTGACGAATTCTTGCGACCCCACACTTTCAGCATGATCTGGCTCCTGATTGATAGACGCCGACGCAGTCTACGCCGGGAAGCAGAACTCTGCCTTCAACCCAAGGTCACTATCCTTACAACCCTGATCGAAAGTTGCGACTAAGCTCACAAGAGTGCACGCCCCTGGTTTCATGGAGGATTAAATATGCTGTTGTTGTGGATACTGGTCTTGATCGTTGGCATCGCCTATATGGCCCATCGCCGGATCGCCCCGCTGACGACCATTGCCGTGGTCGCGGTTTATCTGTTGGCCATGGGCGTGATCGGCCATGTGCCGGGCTGGTTGCTGACGATCCTCTGGCTATTGCTGGCTGCGCCCACCGCGCTGCTGCTGTTGCCGGATTTGCGGCGCAAACTGTTTACCGCCCCGCTGTTCAGCTGGTTCCAGAAAACCTTGCCGCCGATGTCGCAAACCGAGCGTGACGCCATCGATGCCGGCACGGTGTGGTGGGATGGCCAGCTGTTCAGCGGTCGGCCGGACTGGAACCAGTTGCTGGCCTACCCCAAGGCCCAGCTCACAGAAGAGGAACAAGCGTTTATTGATGGTCCCGCCGAAGAACTGTGCGCAATGGTCAGCGACTGGGAAATCGGTCAGGCGATGGACTTGCCGCCCCGTGCCTGGGCCCATATCAAGGAGCATGGCTTCTTTGCCCTGATTATCCCCAAGGCGTACGGCGGCAAAGGTTTCTCGGCCTACGCCCACTCCCAGGTGGCGATGAAACTGGCCACCCGCAGCGGAGACCTGGCCTCCACCGTGATGGTGCCCAACTCTCTGGGCCCGGCCGAACTGCTGCTGCATTACGGCACTGACGCGCAGCGCGACCACTACCTGCCGCGCCTGGCCCGCGGCGATGACATCCCGTGCTTTGCCCTGACCGGCCCGCTGGCAGGCTCCGACGCCGGCGCAATGCCCGACACCGGGATCATTTGCAAAGGCCAGTGGCAAGGCGAAGAAGTGCTCGGCCTGCGCCTGAACTGGGAAAAGCGCTACATCACCCTCGGCCCCGTCGCCACCCTGCTCGGCCTGGCGTTCAAGGCTTACGACCCGGATCAACTGCTGGGAGACAAGGAAGACCTGGGCATCAGTCTGGCGCTGATCCCCACCGACACCCCGGGCGTCGAGATCGGGCGCCGGCACTTGCCACTGGGCGCAGCCTTCATGAATGGCCCGAACTCCGGCAAAGACGTGTTCATCCCCCTGGACTACCTGATCGGTGGCCAGGAGATGCTCGGCAAAGGCTGGATGATGCTGATGAACTGCCTGTCGGTCGGGCGCTCGATCTCCCTGCCGGCGGTCGGCACCGGCGCCGCCAAGTTCACCAGCCTGGTGACCGGGCAGTACGCCCAGGTGCGCGAGCAATTCAATGTGCCTCTGGCCGCCTTTGAAGGTATCCAGGAAGCCCTGGCAAGGATTGGTGGCAATGCCTGGCTGATGGACAGCGCGCGCATGCTCACTGCCAACGCGGTGGACCTGGGCGAAAAACCCTCGGTGCTGTCGGCGATTCTCAAGTACCACCTCACCGAGCGTGGCCGCGAATGCATCAGCCACGCGATGGACGTCCATGGCGGCAAAGGCATCATCATGGGGCCCAACAACTATTTGGGCCGCAACTGGCAAGGCGCGCCGATTTTCATCACCGTGGAAGGCGCCAACATCCTGTCACGCAACCTGATGATTTTTGGCCAGGGCGCCATTCGCTGCCATCCCTTTGTTCTCAAGGAAATGGCCCTGGCCGCCCGTGAAGACAAGGATCAGGCGCTGCTGGAATTTGACGCCCTGCTGCTCAAGCACATCGGTTTTGCGATCAGCAACAAGGCCAGCACCTTTGTGTTGAACCTGGGGCTTGGCCGTTTTGAGCACGTGCCGGGTAACGCCTTGAGCCAGGGTTATTTCAGGGCACTGAACCGTCAGGCGGCAGCTTTTGCGCTGCTGGCCGACCTGAGCATGATGCTGCTGGGTGGCGAGCTTAAGCGCCGTGAGCGTTTGTCTGCGCGCCTGGGTGATGTGCTGAGCCATATGTACCTGGCCTCGGCCGCGCTCAAGCGTTACCACGACCTCGACTCCCCCGAGCACCTCAACCCGCTTTTCAAATGGGCCATGGAAGAAAGCCTGGGCCACGCCGAACGCGCACTGGATGAACTGCTGAAAAATTTCCCGAACCGCGTCCTTGGCTGTTTGCTGCGCGTGGTGGTGTTCCCGTTTGGCCGGCGCCACACCGGGCCATCGGATGCACTGGATGCAGAGGTGGCGGCGGTATTGGGCCGCGCCAAAGGCGACCCGACACTGGAAGCCGTGCTCGCAGGCTGCTATCGCCCGCAATCGCCCGACGACGCCGTGGGCGCCCTGCAACATGCCAGCGATCTGCTGAACGAAGCGCGCCCCGTTCACAAAAAACTCCATGAAGCGCTTAAAAGCGGTCAGGTCAAACCGGCTGCCGGGGAGCCGGCCATCGATGCTGCGCTGCAAGCCGGCGTGCTGCAACCGGCCGAAGCCCAGATGCTGCGCACCGCTGAAGCCGCACGCCGCAAGGTGATCGATGTGGATGATTTCAGCAAAGACGAACTGAGCCACACCGAAGGAAAAATACGCTAACAGGACAGCGGGCGCTGGGGGCTTTATACTCCCGCGCCCGTTTTGTTCTAGAGGACACGCTAATGGCCACCAACGATCTCAACCACAATCTCGTCCTGCTCTCGCACCTGCGCAGCATTCTGGTTGCTGTGGGTGAAGCCGAGCAGATTCCTGACGACAGCCACGCGCTGTTTCTGGAGCGCTTCGATGAAATGATGCTCGCTCTGCCCGTAGACCCGATTGAAAGCCAGTACCTGGGGCAGGACATCATGTGCCAGGTGATTGAACGCTACCCGCAGATCGCCCACCTGGTGCCTCGCGACCTGCTTTGGTTCTTCGGCGGTGCCTGCTTCAACTTCATGCCGGATGAAGAGCTTGATATGTATCAGGCCCTTGAGGAACGCCGCCACGAAGCCGAGGCCAACGACGAACCGTTTGACTGGAATCAGGAAAAGCAGTTTATGTCGATGCCAGTTTCGGATGACACACCGCAACACTGATTGACGCCCTGACCGCCAATTCCAAAGGCCCGCCCGGCTTACCGGGCGGGCCTTTCTGGTTGTGGGCCAGCGAACGTCAGCTTCTGCCACTGGCCAGTGTCGGCTCCCGGGACAATCGCTCCACCAGAAAATCGATAAATACCCGCAACTTTGGCGGCAAGTAGCGCGAAGGTGTATGCAGCAGCCACGCGCCGCCATGGTAGGACGCAATAAAACTCCACTTTGCCAGTACCTGCACAATCAACCCTTGCTCCAACGCCTGACGCGCCGTGAAGTAAGGCAAGCTGCCAATCCCGATATGCTGCAACACTGCATCCAGCCTGACACCCGTGTGGTTGGCCGCATAACGCCCGGTCACCCCCACAGTGACAGACCTGGCCCCTTGCCTGAATTTCCAGCGCGCATCCGCGGGGGTTTCTCCCAGGTAAATGCAGCTGTGATCACGCAGATCCTCAGGCCGTTCCGGCACGCCATGCTCGGCCAGATAGGCCGGGGTAGCGCACAGCAAATGCTCGATCGGGAACAACTGACGCCCCACCAGGCCGGGAGGCGGCTGGTCAGTGATGCAAATGCTCAGGTCAACGTTGTCGTCGATCAGGTCGACATGGCGGTCTTCCAGGATCAATTGCACGTCAACGTTGGGATAACGCCTTAGAAACTCAGGCATGTGCGGGTGAATCACATAGCGCCCCACCGCCTTGGGCACGCTGACCCGAACCAAACCCTCGGCGTCCTGGGTAAAACGGCCACTGAGGTCCATCACCGATTGCGCAGCCCCCGCGACTTCACGACAGCGCTTGAATACTTCTTCTCCACCATCACTCAGGCGCAATTTGCGCGTGGTGCGTTGCAGCAGGCGAATCGCCAGGGCTTTTTCCAGACGGGAAATACTGCGACTGACCGCAGAAGGCGATGTACCGAGCTGGCGCGCAGCTTCGGAAAAGCTTCCGGCCTCGACCACCTTCACGAACATCACCATTTCGGCCAACAACGACTGCGGAAGATTTATGCTCACAGCGCACAGGTCCATTGAAATTTGAATGGATTATCACACTCCAGCGCCATCTCTATACTAAAAAACACACCCGTTCCTGGACACCACCATGACCCAACGCCTGTTTTTTACCGACGATGCACTGACCGCCCACGTAGAAGTTATCCGCTGTACGCCCCACGAAGACGGGTTTGCGGTGATCCTGCACGCCACGCCCTTTCACCCCCAGGGTGGCGGGCAGCCCAGCGACCTGGGCTGGATCGGTGACAGTCAGGTGCTCAAGGTCCAGCAAGAGCAGGACACCATCGTGCATTACGTCACCCGGCCCATTGAACCGGGCGGTGCCCGCGCCGAGGTGGACGCCACACGCCGCCAACTGAATGCCCGCCTGCACTCCGCCGGACACTTGATCGGCGTCGTGGGTGAGCAGGCCGGGTGGGTGCCGACCAAAGCTCACCACTGGCCGGGAGAATGCCGGGTCAGTTTTATCCCCGGCGATCACTCGCAACCGCTGGAAGCCCATGAGATCCAGCACTGCCTGGAACAATGGATCAACGCCGACTTGCCGCGACACCTGCATGTCGACAGCCAGCACCGTGCGGTCCGCTTTGGCGACTTGCCGGGTTACCCGTGTGGCGGCACCCATGTCCGCTCCCTGAGTGAGCTGGTGGCGGTCAACGTGCTCTCGGTCACCCTCAAGAAAGGCGTGTTATCCGTCCGCTATGACCTGAACTGATTAAGCCAGAACCCTGTGCCCGGCCTGGCGTGAGATACCTCGATCACTTCATCGGGATTTTTCGACCTGGCAGACAGCGCTGCTCACTCAACAAACGCTGCACGACAGTTCTAAGGTGCGCCAAGCCAGAGAGCCCGCTCAAGCACGAGCATGCCGACGCTGCACAAAACGATTCACGTAATCATCGGCAGGCGTCAGCAGAATTTCCTGCGGCGTGCCGACTTGAATCAACTGCCCGTCCCTGAGCACAGCGATGCGATTGCCAATGCGCAGCGCTTCGTCCAGGTCATGGGTAATAAACACGATGGTCTTTTGCAGTGTGCGTTGCAGCTCCAGCAGCTGGTCCTGCATCTCTGCACGAATCAACGGATCGAGGGCGCTGAAAGCCTCGTCCATCAGGATGATATCGGTGTCGGTCGCCAGCGCCCGGGCCAGCCCGACTCGCTGGCGCATACCGCCTGACAGCTGATGAACAAACGCCTGCTCGTACCCCTGCAGCCCGACCACCGAGACCCAGTGCCGGGCGCGCTCATCGCACTGCGCCTGGCTCTCGCCCCGCACCTTAAGGCCATAAGCGACGTTTTCCAGTACGTTGCGATGGGGCAGCAGGCCAAAATTCTGGAACACCATGCTGATTTTGTGGCGCCGGAACTGGCGCAAGGCAGGCATGTCGTAATGCAGGATGTCTTCGCCGTCCACCAGGATCTGGCCGCTGGTAGGGTCTATCAGACGGTTGAGGTGGCGCACCAGTGTCGACTTGCCCGAACCCGACAAGCCCATGATGACGAACACCTCCCCCGCTCGAATCGAGAGCGAGAGGTCATTGATCCCGACCACACAACCGGTTTGTGCGAGCACCTCGTCCTTGCTCTTGCCATCGCGAATCAGCGCCATCACCTCCTGTTCACGGCTGCCGAACACCTTGAAGACATTACGCACGTCGATCTTGTTGACCGCTACTTCACTCACTCCTGGCCTCCATGCCGAGGGCGGCCATAGGCTTGGGTAATACGGTCAATAACCACTGCCAGAATGACGATGGCCAACCCGGCTTCCAGCCCTTTGCCAACGTTGAGCGTCTGAATCCCCACCAGCACATCCTCCCCCAGGCCCCGGGCTCCGATCATCGAGGCGATCACCACCATCGACAGCGCCATCATGGTGGTCTGGTTGATCCCGGCCATGATGCTGGGCATGGCCAGCGGCAATTGCACGCCAAACAGCTGCTGCCAGGGGTTGGCGCCAAAGGCATTGATCGCCTCCATCACCTCCCGGTCGACCTGACGCAAGCCCAGGTCTGTAAGCCGGATCAGCGGCGGTACGGCATAAATCACCGTGGCAAAGATCGCCGGGACCTTGCCCAGCCCGAACAGCATCAGCACCGGAATCAGGTACACGAAGCTGGGCATGGTTTGCATGATGTCCAGCAGCGGCATCAGCACCGCCCGCAGGCGGTTGTTGCGGGCGGCAAGAATCCCCAGCGGAATCCCCAGCAACACCGAAATGACCGTGGCCACCATCATCAGCGCCAGGGTTTGCATCAGCTTGTCCCACAGGCCAACCGCCCCGACCAAAAACAGCAAGCCGACAATCAGCAAGGTGCTGAACACCTTGCGCGTGGCGTGCCAGGCGATTGCGCCAACGATGGCCAGCATCAGCCACCACGGAGTGATGCGCAGCAGGCTTTCCAGGTTGATGATGGCCCAGAGCAAGGTGTCGGAGATGTGCCGGAACACATCGCCGTAATTGCTGACCAGCGCATCAACCCCGTCATTGACCCATCCCGCTATGGAAAATGTCAGATTTTCTGGAAACATTCAGTACTCGTTTTCAGTGGGAGTTGAGCGCGGCATCGACTTTTTTTGCCGCTTCAGGGGTGACCCAGGCCTGCCAGATTTGCGGCTGCTCACGCAAGAAAGCTTCAGCGGCCTTACGCGGTTCGGTGCGTTTTTCGCTCATTTGGGCCAGGGTTGTGTTCAGCAGATCGATGGGGAAATCGACCTTTTCATAAAACTCGACCAGTTGCGGGTATTGCGCCTTGAACGGTGCCGAAACCCCGATCGCCAGCTTGGCCGGCAATGAACGCGTGCCTTTGGGGCTCGGGTTGTTGGCGTCAGCCAGGGTTTTCCAGGCCTCGGCATCAAAGGCCGGCTCTTCGAGTTTGATCAGCTTGTAGCGGCCAATCAGCGGAGTCGGCGACCAGTAGTAGAACAATACCGGCTTGCCACGGCGGATCGAGGAGCTGACCTCGGCATCCAGCGCAGCACCCGAGCCGGTGCGGAAGTTTACGAAGTCCTTGTCCAGACCATAGGCCTTGAGCTTTTGGCTGTTGACGATTTCGGAGGTCCAGCCCGTCGGGCTATTGAGGAAGCGCCCGCGCGCAGGGTCTTCCTGGTCACGGAACACGTCTTTATAACGCTTGAGGTCGTCGACCGTTTTCAAGTCCGGCGCCAGAGGCTTGATGCCCTTGGCCGCATCGCCCTTGATCACGTACTCGGGCACCCACCAGCCTTCGCTGGCGTTCTTGACGATATCGCCCAGGCCAAACACCTTGCCTTCGGCTTCGGCTTTTAACCACACGGGGCTGCGCCCTGCCCACTCTTCGCCAATCACTTGAATATCATTTTTGGACAACGCAGCCTCAAGGCTGACCGTGCTGCCGGGCAAGGTGTCGGTGGCAACGCCGTAGCCTTTTTCGGTGATCAGGCGCAGGACTTCGGTGATCAGGCTGCCGCTCTCCCAGGTGATATCGCCAAAGTGAACGGGGGTGGCCCCGTTGTCTGCCACCACCGGCTGGGTGACAAGTGCAAATGCCAGCAGTGAACCACCGAGCCATTTCTTAAGGTTAGTCATACTGATTCTCTTGTTATGGAGGGGCAGGTTGTCAGGCAGCGACTGAGCGCGCGGGTCATGTAGCCGCTTACGGAGCGTTGGGAAATACCCAATTGCCGTGCGATCTCGGGGTAGGTCAGACCATGAACCCGCGACAGCACAAAGGTCGCCTTGACCTTTTTGGGCAAACCGTCAAGTTGCGCGTCAATCATCTGCAAGGCTTGATGATGTTGAGCCAGCGCCTCAGGGGATGGCGAGAGCATGGGTTCCTGTTGTTGCAAGGTCATTAGATAAGCTCGCTCCACGTCCCGGCGACGCCACAATTGATAGATCAAACGCCGGGCGATAATCGTCAACAGCGCACGCGGTTCACGGATGGCGATCTCTTGCGGAGCACTTAACAGTTGGGCAAACGTATCGGCCGCGATGTCTTCAGCGTAGCTGCTGGAATCGGGGTAGCGGCATAACCGCGCATGCAGCCACAAATAGTGGGTGCGAAAAAGCAGGCTCACATGGTCGCGGTGAGCGATGTCGGTGCCGGACATAAAGGCTCCAATTAAGTAATTAAAAGGGTATGTCCGGTGATCCGGTGCGGCGATCCTATCAAATGCCTATATTCAATTTAAATACTTAAAACACATTTGTTTATTCGTTTTAGCTATTAATGACAACTTCACTAAGCCAGCACCGAAAAGCCGTATTCAATTGCTTCCTGCCGATAATCGAGAATCTTCTGATAGTCCGCTTCGCTGGCAGGCAAGACTTCCTGCATGCCCAGGGTTGCTGCCACCTGTGGCAATTGCTGCAAGGCCGCATTCATCGCCTCCCGAATGCGCTCTGCGCCCTCGCGCCCCGTACTGAGCGCCGTGATGTAAGGCAACGTCGGACTGCTGGCGGTGCGCGCCACTATGCGTACCCCGGCCACCTCTGCGGGCGCGTAATGTGCCAAGCAGGCAAACGTTACGCTGTCGATGGACGCCAGGTCGGCCCACCCCTCTCGCACCCGGCGCAGGCTTTGTTGATGCGCGCCGCTGATGGCCACCGATGCAAAAAACTGCCCTCCCAGCTGCAAGGGCGCCAGCCGATGCCGAAACAGATTCATGCCACTGTTGGAGTTCAAATCATTGATCACCCCGCGACTGCCCTTGAAGTCCGCCAGATCACGGCGCGGATCGCCAGTACGGCTGATGATCACGCTGCAATGCGTTCCGCCACTGCTGTCAGGCCATTCATAGCGCGGGCGACCAATCAGTTGCACCTGCCCGCGCAGCTGGGTCAACAGCGGATAGCCGCAGGTCTGTGCCAACAACAGCTCCGGCGCCCGGAATAACTCCAGCAAACCAAGCCCACGGGCATCGCGGCGGTTGACCTGCAACAGCTCAAGGATTCGCGTCAGCCACTGCTCACTGGCCTCGCTGACTTGCCGGGGTGCAACGTACATCGTCAATTCGGCATAACGGCCTGACATGCAATGACTCCTCGAGAATTTAACTGAACGGATGCTGCGGGCTATCAATCGCCTGCACCGCGTGACGGCGTATCAACTCGCCGTAGCCTTGCACCAGAAAACCTCCGCTGCGTTGTTGCCACTGCTCACGACGCGCCAGATATACCCTGGGCAGATAGAACCACGGCAAACCCGGGAGATCGTGGTGCACCAAGTGCAAATTCAGGTTCAGGAACAGCCAGGTCCAGGGCCAGCCGGCTTCGTTAAGCACCGAGCGCTGCTCGGGACGCTCGACGGGCCGATGCTCATAAAAAGAACGGACCATTCCCACCGACAGAACCGGCACGGTGACCAGAAACACGTATTGCCAAACCGATATCTCACTGTAGAAGGCAATAAAGCCGAACATCAACAGCATCAAACTGCCGTGGGTCAGCCACATCAGCCAGGCCTGACGGTCACCCCGGCGCAAGCGCTGCAACTCTTCAGTGACCAGCCCGAACAATGCCAATGGAGGCCCCAGCAGCACTCGGCCCGGCACCGTTTTATTCAGCCAGAACAAACTGCGCAGCAGCCTGGAGCTGCCCTGCCAATGGGCCTGGCTCAGGTATCGGCTTTCGGGGTCAACACCGGGCAAGGTCAGATCATGGTCGCGGTGGTGTTGCAAATGGCTGTCGCGGTACAGCGTGTACGGGTACCAGACGGCGAAGGGGGCATAGCCCAGCAGTTTGTTGAACCACACAGAATGCGTGGGATGCCCGTGCAACAACTCGTGCTGCACTGACATCCACAGCACCACGACGGGAATCAGCAAAATAATGGTCCACCCTGCCCCTATCACCGGACTGCCCAGCAACAAGGCGAACCAGACAGCGGGAACCGCTATCAGCAACAGCCAGGTCGGCCACTGGGTGCGGCCGGCGAAAGTGCGGGACAAGGCCTGGATATCCCGTTGCTGGGCGCTATCGAAGTAATGCGGCATCTGAAGAACTCAAAACAGGTTTGAATCCTTGTGTGGCGCCAGCCGCAGTTTTCTTGCAGATTGTTTGGTTATTAACTTAGAACGTGCCACGC
>JBILYW010000341.1:0-4629 GCA_044377555.1 Pseudomonas sp. | reverse complement strand
ACACCCACTTCATTGCTGCGCAAGGTGAGCTTGTAGCTCTCATCGAACGTCTTGAGGGTGTCTTCGGTCAGCTTGAGCAGCTCTTTGTCAGCCTGCCAGGTCATGTAAGCATTGGCGACACTGGCCACCAGACTGATCTGGGTGCTGCGTCGGGCTTCTTCGGTTGCAAAGTAGTTCTGCAGCGCCTGGTCGCTCAGGCTGCGAACGCGGCCGAACAGGTCCAGCTCATACGCGCTGACCCCGAGGGTCGCCGAATACGAACTGGTAATGCCTGACTCGCCGGTTTGCGACATGCTCGCCGGTGTGCGCTGACGGCTACCGCTGCCATTGGCTGAAACCGCCGGGAACAGATCGGCCCGTTGAATGCGGTACTGCGCGGCATAGGCGTCGATGTTCAGCGCCGCGACACGCAAGTCGCGGTTGTTGATCAGAGCTGTCTGAATAAGCTGCTGCAGGGCCGGATCCTGGAAAAACTGACGCCAGCCTTGTTCTGCAGCGGCCTTGTTGGCCGCCTCGGTTGGGGAGTAGGCCGGGCCTTGCGGGTACTGCGCCGCTACCGGCGCTTCAGGGCGCTGGTAGTCGGGGATCAGTGAGCAGCCGCCCAGCGTAAACGCGGCGACAGCTACTGCGAGAAGCGACTTGCTCATTGGCCAGCCTCTTGATTTGGAGTTTTAGTCAGGTCCACTTTTTTCTCTGAGTCCTTGTCCTTGCCGCGACCAAAGGAGGATACGGCCACAAAGAACAGCGGTACCCAGAACACGGCCAATACGGTTGCGGTGATCATGCCACCGATTACACCCGTACCAATAGCATGCTGGCTACCCGAGCCTGCACCCGTGGAGATGGCCAGCGGAACAACACCCAGTACAAACGCCAGCGAGGTCATGATGATCGGACGCAGACGCATGCGGCACGCCTCGATCGCTGCATCGGCCAGACTTCGTCCCTGTTCATGCAGTTCTTTGGCGAACTCGACGATCAGAATGGCGTTTTTCGATGCCAGACCGATGGTCGTCAACAAGCCCACCTGGAAGTACACGTCGTTGGACAACCCCCGCAGGCTGGTGGCCATAAGCGCACCGATAATCCCCAGCGGAACAACCAGCATCACCGCAATCGGGATCGACCAGCTTTCGTACAGAGCTGCAAGGCAGAGGAAAACCATCAGCAAGGAAATTGCGTACAGGGCAGGTGCTTGCGAACCTGACAGGCGCTCCTCGTAAGACAGACCTGTCCAGGAAATACCCACACCCGCAGGCAGTTTCTTGGCCAGGGCTTCGACTTCAGCCATGGCTTGACCGCTGGTGTAGCCCGGTGCCGGAGCGCCGAGGATTTCCATGGCTTCTACGCCGTTGTAACGCGACAGTTTGGGTGGGCCATAGATCCATTCGCCCTTGGCGAAGGCCGAGAACGGCACCATGGTTCCTTCGTCGTTGCGCACATACCACTTCTTCAGGTCTTCGGGGTTCATCCGCGAGTCAGCTTCGCCTTGCAGGAAAACCTTTTTGACCCGACCGTGGTCGATGAAGTCGTTGACATAGCTGGCACCCAGTCCGATGGACAGGGTGTTGTTGATGTCCGAAATGCTGACGCCCAGGGCGCGAGCAGCTTCATCGTCAATCAGCAGTTTGTACTGCGGTTCATCGTTCAGACCGTTCGGACGTACGCCCGCCAGGATCTTGCTTTGAGCGGCCATCCCCAGGAACTGGTTACGGGCGGCCATCAGCTTCTCGTGACCGATACCGGAGCGGTCTTGCAGGTAAACGTCAAAACCGGTGGCGTTACCCAGCTCCATTACGGCAGGCGGGGCAAAGGCGAAGACCATTGCATCGCGGTAGCTGGAGAACACTTTCTGCGCCCGTGCGGCCAGCGCAAACACGCTGTTGTCCGCATCTCGTTCGCCCCATGGCTTGAGCATGATGAACGCCAGGCCAGAGCTCTGGCCGCGACCGGCAAAGTTGAAGCCGTTCACGGTAAACACCGAAGACACAGCGCCTGATTCTTCGGTCAGCAGGTATTCGCGCATCCTGTCGACCACCTGCTGAGTGCGCTCTGCAGTGGTGCCCGCGGGAGTTTGAACCTGTGCAAACAGTACGCCCTGGTCTTCTTCCGGAAGGAAGGAGGTAGGGATACGGGTAAACAGGAACACCATGCCGACCACAATCAGCACGTAAGCCAGGAAGTACGGCACCTTGTTACGCAGGATGCTGCCGACACCTTTTTCGTAGCGTTTGACGCCACTGTCGAAGGTACGGTTGAACCAGCCGAAGAACCCGCGCTTGTTCTCGCCGTGATCACCCTTCTGGATGGGCTTGAGCATGGTGGCGCACAGGGCCGGCGTGAAGATCAGGGCAACCACTACCGACAGGGCCATCGCCGAAACGATAGTGATCGAGAACTGTTTGTAAATCACACCGGTGGAACCGCTGAAGAAGGCCATTGGCAGCAGAACCGCCGACAGCACCAGGGCAATACCCACCAGGGCGCCCTGAATCTGCTCCATGGATTTCTTGGTGGCTTCTTTAGGTGGCAGTCCTTCCTCGGACATCACCCGCTCAACGTTCTCAACCACAACGATGGCATCGTCCACCAGCAAGCCGATGGCCAGAACCATACCGAACATGGTCAGGGTGTTAATGCTGAAGCCTGCGGCCGCCAGGATCCCGAAGGTACCGAGCAATACCACTGGCACTGTCATCGTGGTGATGATGGTGGCACGGAAGTTCTGCAGGAACAGGAACATCACCAGGAATACCAGTACAACGGCTTCAACCAGCGTATGAACTACACCTTCGATCGATGCCGAAACCACTGGCGTGGTGTCGTATGGGTAAACGACTTTCATGCCTTCAGGGAAGAAGGGTTCCAGGCCGTTGATGGTTTCACGCAATGCTTTTGCCGTGTCCAGGGCGTTGGAGCCCGGGGCCAGCTTGATTGCAATACCTGAAGCCGGCTTGCCGTTGAATTGCGCGCTGACGCTGTAGTTTTCACCACCCAGAGCCACATCGGCGACATCGCTCAGGCGGACCTGGGAGCCGTCGGTGTTGACCTTGAGCAGGATCTTTTTGAACTCTTCTGCGGTTTGCAGACGGGTTTTACCAATGATGGTCGCGTTCAGCTCCTGACCCTGGACGGCAGGCAGGCCGCCCAGTTGCCCGGAGGACACCTGTACGTTCTGTGCAGAAATGGCGGATTTAACATCTACCGGGGTCAGGTTGTACTTGTTCAGCTTGACCGGGTCGAGCCAGATACGCATGGCGTACTGGGCACCGAACACCTGGAAGTCGCCCACACCTTCAGTACGGGAGATCGGGTCCTGCATGTTGGAGACGATGTAGTTCGACAGGTCGTCCTTGTTCATGCTGCCGTTATCAGACACCACGCCGATAACCATCAGGAAGTTTTTCACTGCCTTGGTTACGCGGATACCTTGCTGCTGAACTTCTTGCGGCAGCAGGGGGGTCGCCAGGTTGAGCTTGTTCTGCACCTGAACCTGAGCGGTGTCAGGGTCTGTGCCTTGCTCGAACGTGGCGGTGATGCTCATGCTGCCGTCGGAGTTACTTTCCGAGGACACATAACGCAAGTGGTCAATGCCGTTGAGCTGCTGCTCGATCACCTGGACCACGGTGTCCTGCACGGTTTGCGCCGAAGCGCCCGGGTAGGTCACAGAAATCGAGATGGCCGGTGGCGCGATGCTCGGGTACTGGTTGATCGGAAGTTTGAGGATCGATAGAGCCCCGACCAGCATGATTACCAGGGCTATTACCCAGGCAAAGATTGGACGGTCGATAAAAAATTTCGACATGGTTTACTCCCCTTTACTGCCTGCAGCTTTGTCTGTTGCCGGGGCAGATGCCGGGGTTGCGGGCTCCATGATTTTCACTTCAACACCAGGTTTGATGAACTGCAGGCCGTCTGTAATCAGACGATCGCCGGCATTCAGGCCTTTCTCTACCAGCCAGTTGCTGCCCACGGTGCGCGAAGCCTGAAGCACTCGCAGCTCAACCTTGTTGTCCGGGCCCACGATCAATGCCGTTGGTTGGCCCTTGAGGTTGTGAGTCACGCCAATTTGAGGGGCGAGGATCGCATTGCTGTCGATACCTGCTTCCAGTTGTGCGTGAACAAACATGCCAGGCAACAGAATCTCGTCCGGGTTCGGGAACACGGCGCGCAGGGTCACGGAACCGGTGGTTTCATCAACCGACACTTCGGAGAATTCCAGGCGGCCTTCCTGTGCGTACTCGCTGCCATCGGGCAGGGTCAGCTTGACCTTGGCGGCGTTTGCACCGGCCTTCTTCAAGCGGCCATCAGCCAGATCGCGGCGCAGCTCGAGCATTTCTACCGAGGACTGGGTCACGTCAACGTAGATCGGGTCCAGTTGGGTGATCACGGCCAATGCATTCACCTGGCCACTGGTCACCAGTGCGCCTTCAGTGAACAGCGAGCGACCAATGCGGCCGGTCAGCGGCGCCAGTACCTTGGTGTAACGCAGGTTGACCTGAGCGGTGTTCAGTGCGGCTTCGGCTTCAAGGCGTGCGGACTCGGCGTTGTCGTATTCCTGACGGCTTACGGCTTGCTCTGCGACCAGTTGCTTGTAGCGATCAGCCAGGGATTTGGCCGATTGCAGCG
>JBILYW010000340.1:0-4630 GCA_044377555.1 Pseudomonas sp. | reverse complement strand
TCACCTACACGCATTTCGACGAAATCTGCGAAATCATGAAGGCCTATGACGTCAGCTTCTCCTTAGGCGACGGCCTGCGCCCGGGTTCGATCGCCGACGCCAACGATGCCGCGCAATTCGGCGAGCTGGAAACCCTCGGCGAGCTGACCAAGATCGCCTGGAAGCACGACGTGCAAACCATGATCGAAGGCCCCGGCCACGTGCCGATGCAGCTGATCAAGGAGAACATGGACAAGCAGCTCGAATGCTGCGACGAGGCGCCGTTCTACACCCTCGGCCCGCTGACCACCGACATTGCGCCGGGTTATGACCACATCACTTCGGGCATCGGTGCGGCGATGATCGGCTGGTTCGGTTGCGCGATGCTCTGCTACGTGACACCCAAGGAACACCTGGGGTTGCCGAACAAGGATGACGTCAAGACCGGGATCATCACCTACAAAATCGCGGCCCACGCCGCCGACCTGGCCAAGGGGCATCCGGGGGCGCAAATCCGCGATAACGCGTTGAGCAAGGCGCGGTTCGAGTTCCGTTGGGAAGACCAGTTCAACCTTGGCCTGGACCCGGATACCGCCCGCTCGTACCACGACGAAACCTTGCCCAAGGACTCGGCCAAGGTCGCGCATTTCTGCTCCATGTGCGGGCCGAAATTCTGCTCGATGAAGATCACCCAGGAAGTGCGGATCTACGCCGCCAACCAGCGCATAGAAGCGGTCGACGTTGAGGTTGCCAAAGGCCTGGCCGAACAGGCCGAGCGCTTCAAGCAGGAAGGCAGCCAGCTGTACAAAAAAGTGTGATGTAAGCAGTTCCCTTGTGGGAGCGGGCTTGCTCGCGATTGGGCCAAGACGGTTTCACTGAAGAACCGCGTCGTCGGCATCGCGAGCAAGCCCGATCCCACAGGGGGTTGGGCAACTTTATCTTCGTGGGATTCATTCCTTGAACACACCCGGCACTTACTCCCCCGACCTTGCTGTCCCTCTGAACCGACGTGCGTTCGGCGGTCGTGATCTGTTTTCCCTGTGGTTCTCCCTCGGCATTGGCCTGATGGTGTTGCAGACCGGCGCATTGCTTGCGCCGGGGCTGGGGCTGACAGGCGCGTTGCTGGCAATCTTTCTTGGCACGCTGGTGGGCGTGTCGCTGCTGGCTTCGGTCGGCGTGATCGGCAGCGATACCGGCATGTCATCGATGGCCGCGCTCAAGCTCAGCCTCGGTAGCCGGGGGGCAATGCTCCCGGCCATGCTCAACGTGTTGCAGCTGATTGGCTGGGGCTCGTTCGAAATTATCGTGATGCGCGATGCCGCCAGCCTGCTCGGCGCCCGCGCGTTCAGCGAAGGCAGCCTGTTGACCAGCCCCATGCTGTGGACGCTGTTCTTCGGTGCTCTGGCCACTTTGCTCGCGGTCAGCGGGCCGTTGACCTTCGTGCGCAAGGTGCTGCGCAAGTGGGGCATCTGGTTGCTGTTGGCCGCGTGTATCTGGCTGACCTGGAACCTGTTCGCCAAGGCTGACCTGCCCGCGCTGTGGGCACAAAAAGGTGATGGATCACTGCCGTTTGCCGTGGGCTTTGACATTGCTATCGCCATGCCGCTGTCGTGGCTGCCACTGATTGCCGACTATTCGCGTTTCGGCAAACGTGCAAAGAGCGTGTTTGGCGGTACGGCGCTGGGCTTCTTTATTGGCAACTTCTGGCTGATGAGCCTGGGCGTGGCCTACACCCTGGCGTTCGCGCCGAGCGGTGAAGTCAACGCGCTGCTTCTGGCGCTGGCGGGTGCGGGGCTGGGGATACCGCTGTTGCTGATCTTGCTGGACGAGTCCGAAAACGCCTTCGCCGATATCCACTCGGCGGCAGTGTCTGGCGGGGTCCTGCTGCACTTGAAGGTCGAGCATCTGGCCTTGGCCATTGGCGTGATCTGCACCCTGATTGCCTGCTTCGCACCGCTGGCGCAGTACCAGAACTTTCTGTTGCTGATTGGCTCAGTGTTCGCGCCGCTGTTCGGCGTGGTGCTGGTGGACCACTTCATCCTGCGCAAACGCAGTGCCCAGGCTACGCCTGCCCGGTTGCGCCGGCCGGCGTTGCTGGCCTGGCTGGGCGGGGTGGTGACGTATCACCTGCTGGCCAGCTTTTACCCGGATGTGGGGGCTACCTTGCCGGCGTTGTTGCTGGCGGGGGTGTTGCAGTGGGTGTTGGGGCGCTCAAAACCTGTTGCATGATCTTGTGGGAGCGAGCAAGCCCGCTCCCACAAGAGATGGGGTGATTACCCGCGACCCGGAATCCACTCAGGCTTCAAAATCCCTTTCAGGCGTGAGTAAGGGATTTTGAGCTCAACATGACCTTCGGAGTACGGTGCAATGCTGTACACGTCATATTTGAGCGCCACGTTGTCCTTGAGCAGCGCGACGTTCGGGGTTTTCTCGAACGGCCAGTTTTTTACGAACTCCGGGTCGCTGCCATAGTGGCTGCTGATCAACCAGTTGTTGTGGGCCACTTTGGCGGCGCCCCAGAAGGCTTGCTCCTGGCCTGGCAACAGCATGTCCTGCAAGGTCACTTCTTTGTGCTCCTTGCGTGAGTAGTTGATAAAGCCACGCCCCGGCATGCCGTGCGCGCCGCCGGTGTCCAGAAAGCTGGACAGTTCGACGATCACCAGATCGTCATGCTGCTCGCGTACCTTGGCCTGCAAGTACGTGCTGTTACGGCTGTCGGCGGTGCGCAGGAACTGCTCGCGGTACGCGTTGAGCGATGGTGCCATTACCTCCTCGGGGGAGTTGACGGTCATTTTCAGCAGGCGATGTTCAATCAGCGCGTCGAGCTTGGGCTCGTCGGCAAAGTGCAGGGTGTCGATATTCACCAGGGGGCACTCCAGGCCGGTGCAGCCTGCCTTGACCTGCTCGGAGGCGTCGTTGGTAAATGCCAGCGGCTTGGGTGCCGAGGGTTGAAACATGCTTTGGCAAGCGCCCAGGGTCAGGGCGATACAAGTCATGGAGGCAAACTTTAAAAGCGACATGGTCGTCCTTCATTATCGACAGAAAGTGGAGAATCGTGGCGGTTCGACTGCCAGCACAGGCATCGGTTCGCCACTAAGCTTACGTAGGACCAATTAGAGTTGTTTTGAAGGCGATCCGTCTATCCCCGTGTCAGAAAAGAGGCTGCAACCGGAGTGGCAGGCGCGTTAGGATGCCCGATGCCGTGGGCCAGCCCCCGGTGAAATTCGCCAGCAAGGGGTTTGCAATGACTGACATCACCAAGGCCACGCCTAGCGCCGTCGAGATCGTAAAGCGTGAGAACGGTTATCAGGGTTTTTACAAACTGGACCGCGTGCACCTGCGCCATGAACTCTTTGCCGGTGGCATGAGCCGTGAGATCAGTCGCGAAGTGTTTGTGCGTCATGACGCGGTCTGCGTGCTGCCCTATGACCCGCAACGCGATGAAGTGGTATTGATTGAGCAGTTTCGGGTAGGTGCACTGGGCAAGACCGAAACGCCGTGGTTGATCGAGCTGGTGGCCGGGCTGATCGACAAGGCCGAAGTACCTGAAGAAGTCGCCCACCGTGAAGGTGAAGAAGAGGCCGGGCTGACGTTCTCGTCACTGTGGCCGATCACCCGTTATTTCCCGTCGCCGGGCGGCAGCACCGAGTTTGTTCACTTGTATCTGGGGCGTTGCAGTACTGTGGGTGTGGGTGGCTTGCACGGCCTGGATGAAGAGGCAGAAGATATCCGTGTAACGGTCTGGGCGTATGAAGATGCGCTGCAAGCAGTACGCGATGGGCGTATTTCCAATGCAGCGAGCATCATCGCCCTGCAATGGCTGGCGCTTAATCGCGCTGAAGTGAGGGGGTTATGGTCGTAAACGGGGTGCGCGATCGTTATCGAGTCGATCTGATCGGATTGCAGGCTGCCTGCGAGGCCAACTATGCACGCCTGATGCGCTTGTTGCCCGAGATGCGCAAGCAACCCGGCCCGCGCCGTATTGCTGTGACCCAGGGTGACCAAATGCTGGGCGTGCTGACCCTTGAGGTGATCCTCGACTGCCCGTACACCAGCACTCTGCGCATACGTCAGGAGCACAGCCTGCCGTGGTTGCCGGTGCCTGAGTTGCAGGTGCAGGTTTATCACGATGCGCGCATGGCCGAGGTGGTCGCTGCCGAGCATGCCCGGCGTTTTCGCAGCATTTACCCGTACCCCAACACCGCCATGCATCAGCCCGACGAAAAAGCCCAGCTCAATGTGTTTTTGGGCGAATGGCTCAGCCATTGCCTGGCCTGCGGGCACGAATACGCAGAAGTGCGCTGAAACCCGGGCAGGCCCGCTCCCACAACAGCCGTACCCGGTGGCATAATCGCGCCATTCACTGACCCTCCTCGGGAGCGCCGCCTTGCCGAATGTATCCACGCTGACCACCGAAGACCCGGTGCTGCTGGTGCAGCTGTCTGACAGCCATTTGTTTGCTGGCGCAGATGGCTCGCTGCTGGGGCTCAATACCGCGCAAAGCCTGCAGCAAGTGATTGATCGGGTGCGCTCCGAGCAACCGCAGATCGACCTGTTGCTGGCCACCGGGGATTTGACCCAGGACGGTAGCGTCGAGGCCTATCAGCGCTTTCGCGCCCTGAGCAGCCAGCTGTCTGCGCCTGCCCGGTGG
>JBILYW010000339.1:0-4647 GCA_044377555.1 Pseudomonas sp. | reverse complement strand
GGCAGCGAGGTGCTGACGGCAATGATGGTCAGGCCGATGATCCGCTCTGACAGCCCCAGCTCCGTGGCAACCGTCACCGCCGCGCCGAGCAGCAGATGCCCGGCAACCCCCAGCAGCACCAGGGCGGTGAGTATGAGCAGTACGTTGTGCAGCCATGGGGTTGGGGGCAGGTCATGGCTGGCGTGATGATGCCCGCTGTGACGTGACTGGCGCAGCAGCAGGCCCAGATAGATCAGCAGCCCGCACAGCAAGGCAACGCCGTCCAGGCGGTCGAGTTGCTTGTTCAGCGCCAGAACGAAGACCAGGCCACTGGCGAGGATCATCAGGGGGATGTCCAGACGCACCAGCTGGCGGGATACGCGCAGGGGAATGATCAGCGCCGAGAGCCCGAGAGTGACCAGGATATTGAAGATGTTGCTGCCGATGACACTGCCCACGGCAATGTCCGAGGTGTCATTGAACGCGGCTTGCAGGCTGACGGTCATCTGGGGGGCGCTGCTGCCCAGCGCCACGACTGTGAGGCCGATCAGCAGCGGGCGTACCTTCATGTTGGCGGCCATGCGCACGGCGCTGCGCACCAGCAATTCTGCCCCGGCGATCAACAATACAAGACCGCAGAGCAATTGCAGCAGGTTCCACGGTGATAGCGCGCTCAAGCCTAAAATAACGGCAACTCCCTCAAGTCAGTCACTCAAACCCTGAACCCGGACTTTGGCTGTGCCCGTGCGCAGCATATCCAGCTGTTGGGCGGCCTTGCGTGAAAGATCGATCAGGCGGCCACGGGTATGCGGCCCGCGATCGTTGATGCGCACCACGACAGACCTGTCGTTGTTCAAATTGGTGACCAGTACCCGCGTCCCGAAAGGCAGGGCGGGGTGGGCGGCGGTAAGTGCATTCTGGTCGAAAGGTTCGCCGCTGGCGGTGCGCTTGCCATGGTGGCGAGCGCCGTAATAAGAGGCGGTGCCGGTTTTGTCATAGCCACGGGGGTCTATGTCATGGCTGGCACAGCCGGCGAGCAAGCTGAGCAGGGCGCAGGCGCCGAGTAGCCGCTTCATGGGGTAGTCCTTATGTTGCGGGAAAAAAACCACAAAACCCTGTGGGAGCGGGCTTGCTCGCGATGCGGGCGGCGCGGTGTTTCTGTAAGGTCCGCATCGATCCCATCGCGAGCAAGCCCGCTCCCACAGTTGAGTGGCTTAGCCTTCGAGTTTGCTTTTTAGCAGCTCGTTGACCTGTTGCGGGTTGGCTTTGCCTTTGGAGGCTTTCATCGCCTGGCCCACAAAGAAGCCGAACATCTTGCCGCGCTTGGCTTCGTCTGCCGCACGGTACTGCTCGACTTGCTCGGCGTTGGCCGCCAGCATTTCATCCAGCACCTTTTCAATGGCGCCGCTGTCGGTCACTTGCTTGAGGCCGCGTTTCTCGATGACCTCGTCTGCACTGCCTTCGCCATTGGCCATGGCTTCGAGCACAACCTTGGCGATTTTGCCGGAGATGGTGTTGTCCTTGATGCGTTGCAACATGCCGCCCAGTTGCTCGGCGGTGACCGGCGACTGGTCGATGTCCAGGCCCTGCTTGTTGAGCAGGCTGCCCAGCTCAACCATGACCCAGTTGGCTGCCAGTTTGGCGTCGTCGCTGATGCTCACCACTTTTTCGAAGTAGTCCGCTTGCTCGCGGCTGGAAGCCAGCACGCTGGCGTCGTAGGCGGACAGGCCGAACTGCGACTGGAAGCGCTCGCGCTTTTGCGGTGGCAGTTCCGGCAGGGTGGCGCGCACGTCTTCGATAAACGAATCTTCGATCACCACCGGCAGCAGGTCAGGGTCGGGGAAGTAACGGTAGTCGTTGGCTTCTTCCTTGCTGCGCATGGCGCGGGTTTCGTCTTTGTTTGGATCGTACAGGCGGGTCTGCTGAATGACCTTGCCGCCGTCTTCGATCAGCTCGATCTGACGGCGTACTTCGCTGTTGATCGCCTTCTCGATAAAACGGAACGAGTTGACGTTCTTGATCTCGCAGCGGGTGCCGAACTCGGCCTGGCCGAACGGGCGGATCGACACGTTGCAGTCGCAACGCAGCGAGCCTTCGGCCATGTTGCCGTCACAGATGCCCAGGTAGCGCACCAGCGCGTGCATTGCCTTGACGTAGGCCACCGCTTCTTTGGCGCTGCGCATGTCCGGCTCGGAAACGATTTCGAGCAACGGCGTGCCGGCACGGTTAAGGTCGATGCCGGTGGCGCCGCTGAAGTCTTCGTGCAGGCTTTTGCCCGCGTCTTCTTCCAGGTGCGCACGGGTGATGCCGACACGTTTGACGGTACCGTCTTCAAGGGTGATGTCCAGGTGGCCCTTGCCGACAATCGGCAATTCCATCTGGCTTATCTGGTAGCCCTTGGGCAGGTCCGGGTAGAAGTAGTTCTTGCGGGCGAACACGTTGTGCTGACCGATTTCAGCGTCAACGGCCACGCCGAACATCACGGCCATGCGCACGGCTTCCTGGTTCAGCACGGGCAGTACGCCGGGCATGCCCAGGTCAACCAGGCTGGCCTGGGTGTTCGGTTCTGCGCCAAAGGTGGTGGCGCTACCGGAGAAAATCTTCGATTGGGTGGCGAGCTGGGAGTGAATTTCCAGCCCGATCACAACTTCCCATTGCATGTGTTTTCTCCTCAGAAGCCGGCAGGTGAGCGCGTATGCCAGTCAGTGTTGAGCTGATACTGGTGAGCGACGTTGAGCAAGCGACCTTCCTGGAAGTAGGGTGCGAGCAACTGCACGCCCACTGGCAAGCCATCGACAAAGCCGGCAGGCATCGACAGGCCCGGCAGGCCCGCGAGGTTGGCGGTAATGGTGTAGACGTCTTCCAGGTAGGCCGAAACCGGGTCGCTGTTTTTAGCGCCGATTTTCCAGGCCGGGTTAGGCGTGGTTGGGCCGAGGATGATGTCGACTTCATTGAATGCAGTCATGAAGTCGTTTTTGATCAGGCGACGGATTTTTTGTGCTTGCAGGTAGTAAGCGTCGTAGTAACCCGCCGACAGGGCGTAGGCCCCCACCAGGATCCGGCGTTGTACTTCCGGGCCAAAGCCCTCGGCGCGCGAGCGCTGGTACAGGTCGGTCAGGTCTTTGGGGTTTTCGCAGCGATGGCCGAAGCGCACACCGTCAAAACGCGACAGGTTGGACGAAGCCTCGGCCGGGGCGATTACGTAGTACGCCGGAATGGCGTGCTGCATGTTCGGCAGGCTGATGGGCTTGATCACGGCACCGAGCTTTTCAAGCTCCTTGATGCTGTTGTGGACCAGCTCGGCGATGCGCGGGTCCAGACCTTCGCTGAAGAACTCTTTTGGCACGCCGATCCGCAGGCCTTGCAGCGAACCATTGAGGTTGGCGCTGAAATCCGGCACGGGTTCGTCGATGCTGGTGGAGTCTTGCGGGTCGAAGCCGGCCATGCCTTGCAGCAGGATGGCGCAGTCTTCGGCAGTGCGCGCCAACGGGCCGCCCTGGTCGAGACTGGAGGCGTAAGCAATCATGCCCCAGCGCGAAACGCGACCGTATGTCGGTTTCAGGCCGGTGAGGTTGGTCAGGGCTGCCGGCTGTCGGATAGATCCGCCAGTGTCGGTGCCGGTCGCCGCAGGTAACAGACGAGCGGCGACTGCCGCTGCCGAACCACCCGAAGAACCGCCCGGGACGTGCTCGAGGTTCCACGGGTTTTTGACCGCGCCGTAGTAGCTCGACTCGTTGGCCGACCCCATGGCGAACTCGTCCATGTTGGTTTTGCCCAGGGTCACGGCGCCCGCTGCGGCCAGTTTGGCAACCACGGTGGCGTCGTATGGAGCTTTGAAGTTGTCGAGCATTTTGGAGCCGCAGCTGGTGCGTACGCCCAAGGTGCAGAACAGGTCCTTGTGCCCGATGGGGGCGCCCAGCAGGGCACCGGTTTCACCGTCGGCGCGACGTGCGTCAGCGGCCTTGGCCTGCTCTAGCGCAAGGTCTTCGGTGAGGGTGATGAAGCTGTTGAGCTGAGGATCGAGCTGGGCGATACGCGCCAGCAGGGTCTTGGTCAGCTCTTCGGAAGAAAACTTTTTATCGGCGAGTCCGCGGGCGATCTCGGCCAGAGTCAATTGATGCATGCAGGCTCTTTCCCTTTACTCGATGACTTTCGGAACCAGATAGAGGCCGTTTTCGACCGCTGGAGCGATGGACTGATAAGCCTCGCGATGATTGCTCTCAGTCACGACGTCTGCACGCAGGCGCTGGCTGGCTTCCAGGGGGTGGGCCAGAGGCTCGATACCCGTGGTGTCGACAGCCTGCATCTGGTCAATCAGCCCCAGAATGCTGTTAAGGGCTTCGGTGGTGCGTGGAATATCGGCATCATTGAGGCCAAGACGGGCCAAATGAGCGATTTTTTCCACATCGGAGCGGTCTAGCGCCATGGGATTCTCCAGTGGAAAACAGGACGGATGCTATCCGTGTGTTAGATTGACGGAACACTACCGCATTTCTACGGTCATATGGCCGCGATTGTGAGGCTTGGTGCTCTCAAAAGCTGTCAATTTAACATATTGGCGCCTTGCCCAAAATCCCTGTCGTTGTTAGAGTTTGCCGCACTTTTTTACCCACGCGTTGCCTAGGGTCCCTTTCCCATGTTCAAGAAACTGCGTGGCATGTTTTCCAG
>JBILYW010000338.1:0-4654 GCA_044377555.1 Pseudomonas sp. | reverse complement strand
TAATCATGGCCCTGACCGACGACAAAAATGGCTTGCCGCGCGGTCCGTTGGCACCCTTGCTGGTTGGCCTGCTGATTGCCGTTATCGGTAGTTCAATGGGCCCCCTGACAGGCTTTGCGATGAACCCGGCGCGGGATTTCGGGCCTAAGCTGATGACTTTCTTTGCTGGCTGGGGTGAAATTTCGTTTACCGGCGCACGTGATATTCCGTACTTCCTGATTCCAATCTTTGCACCGATCGTAGGTGCCTGCCTGGGTGCAGCCATTTATCGCGGGTTGATTGCCCGCCACTTGCCAGAAGTAGCGCCGGCAGCCACTGACGCCCAAGCCACTACCCAAGTGGAAACCCAGGCTTCCTGATACCGACTTATGAAACGGGGCGCACGAGACCAACTGCCCGTTACCTGTCTCGCGCCCGGAACCACTCTCACATTCTGTAAGGCAATTTCAAATGACCGACATCCAGAATAAGAACTACATCATCGCGCTCGACCAAGGCACCACCAGTTCGCGAGCGATCATCTTCGATCGTGACGCCAACGTGGTTTGCACTGCACAGCGCGAGTTTCAACAGCACTACCCGCAACCGGGCTGGGTTGAGCACGACCCAATGGAGATTTTCGCCACCCAAAGTGCGGTGATGGTTGAGGCACTGGCCCAGGCCGGCCTGCATCACGACCAGGTTGCCGCCATCGGCATCACCAACCAGCGCGAAACCACCGTGGTATGGGACAAGGTCAGCGGCCGTCCGATCTACAACGCTATCGTCTGGCAGTGCCGACGCAGCACCGAAATTTGCGAGCAACTCAAGCGCGATGGCCACGAGCAGTACATCAGCGACACCACCGGCCTGGTCACCGATCCGTACTTCTCCGGCACCAAGCTGAAATGGATCCTGGACAACGTTGAAGGCAGCCGCGAGCGTGCGCGCAATGGCGAGCTGCTGTTCGGCACCGTCGACAGCTGGCTGATCTGGAAATTTACCGGCGGCAAAACCCACGTCACCGACTACACCAACGCCTCACGCACCATGCTCTTCAACATCCACACTCTGGAGTGGGATGCCAAGATGCTGGAGGTACTGGATATCCCGCGCGAAATGCTGCCTGAAGTGAAGTCGTCTTCAGAAATCTACGGCCGTACCAAAAGCGGCATTGCCATTGGCGGTATTGCCGGCGACCAGCAAGCGGCGCTGTTCGGACAGATGTGTGTGGAGCCGGGCCAGGCCAAAAACACCTACGGCACCGGCTGCTTTTTGCTGATGAACACCGGCACCAAGGCCGTCAAGTCGTCTCACGGCATGCTGACAACCATCGCCTGCGGCCCCCGCGGCGAAGTTGCCTACGCACTGGAAGGCGCAGTATTCAACGGTGGTTCCACCGTGCAATGGCTGCGTGATGAACTGAAAATCATCAACGACGCCCATGACACTGAATACTTCGCAAACAAGGTAAAAGACAGTAACGGCGTGTATCTGGTGCCTGCATTTACCGGCCTCGGCGCCCCTTACTGGGACCCGTATGCCCGTGGCGCACTGTTCGGTCTGACTCGCGGCGTACGCGTGGACCACATCATTCGTGCCGCACTGGAATCGATTGCCTACCAGACACGGGACGTGCTGGACGCCATGCAGCAAGACTCGGGGGAACGCCTGAAGGCCTTGCGCGTAGATGGTGGCGCCGTGGCAAACAACTTCCTGATGCAGTTCCAGGCCGACATCCTGGGCACCCTGGTCGAGCGCCCGCAAATGCGCGAGACCACCGCCTTGGGCGCCGCCTACCTGGCCGGCCTGGCCTGTGGTTTCTGGGGCAGCCTGGATGAGTTGCGCGGCAAGGCCGTGATCGAGCGCGAATTCGAACCTGCACTGGACGAAACCAGTAAAGAGAAGCTCTACGCTGGCTGGAAAAAAGCGGTGAGCCGTACCCGTGACTGGGAACCCCACGAAGAAAGCAAATAAGTTTTCGGCACAGCTCTTCAGGTAAACGCAGGCAGCGGGCGCCATCGGCGCCTGCTGCGGCATCCATACTTGATAGCACCTGTGAGTAGCAGGCGGCGCTTTCCTGCGGCATCATGGGCGAATTTTGCTTCGCCGCCCAAAGGAAACTCCATGAATCTGCCTCCACGCCAGCAGCAGATCCTCGAACTCGTACGCGAGCGCGGTTATGTCAGCATCGAGGAAATGGCTCAGTTGTTCGTCGTAACACCGCAGACCATCCGCCGTGACATCAACCAGTTGGCAGAAGCTGATCTGTTGCGCCGCTACCACGGTGGGGCCGCCTATGACTCCAGTGTTGAAAACACCGCCTACGCCATGCGCGCCGACCAGATGCGCGATGAAAAACGCCGTATTGGCGAAGCCATTGCCGCCCAGATTCCTGACCACGCCTCGATTTTCATCAACATCGGTACCACCACCGAGTCGATTGCAAGGGCGTTGCTCAACCACAATCATCTAAAAATCATCACCAACAACCTGCACGTGGCCTCGATCCTCAGTGCCAAGGATGACTTTGAAGTCCTGATCGCCGGGGGCAAGGTGCGCCGCGACGGAGGCATCGTAGGCCAGGCCAGCGTCGACTTTATCAACCAGTTCAAGTTCGACTTCGCATTGGTAGGGATCAGCGGTATAGATTCCGATGGCAGCTTGCTGGACTTCGACTATCAGGAAGTCCGTGTATCCCAGGCCATCATCGCCAATGCCCGACAAGTGATTCTCGCTGCCGACTCCAGCAAGTTCGGCCGCAATGCAATGGTCCGCCTGGGCCCGATCACGCTGATTGATTGCCTGGTCACAGACCAGCCACCCGTACCAGAACTCGCTCAACTGCTGGCCCAGAACAAAATCCGCCTGGAAGTGGTTTAACCACTGAGTTCTATTGTTGCGGTTACTGCCCGGGACAGGCGTGCGGTGATTTCAAAAAAAGGGTTGCTCCGCAACCCTTCGCAGCCTGCCGCAGTGACTCCCCCTCTTTCGCCCATTAAATGTTCGAAATTTTTCCTTTTCCTACCCTTCGATGAGTTTTTTCAATCGAACGGTACTGGCTGCGCCCGCATTTATCCGCTACCATTTTCGAAAATGAACATTAATGTTCACATTCAAATATGCGTAAAGAACGCGAGGCCCACCTATGCCACTGACCACCTTGCCTGCCAACCCTCTCGCTGAGGTTTACGACGTTGCTGTGATTGGCGGCGGAATCAATGGCGTCGGGATTGCGGCAGACGCTGCCGGTCGCGGTCTGTCTGTGTTCCTTTGCGAAAAAGACGACCTGGCCAGCCACACCTCGTCGGCCAGCAGCAAGCTGATCCACGGCGGCCTGCGCTACCTCGAACATTACGAGTTTCGTCTGGTACGTGAAGCACTGGCTGAACGCGAAGTGCTGCTGGCCAAAGCCCCGCACATCGTCAAGCCCATGCGTTTCGTCTTGCCCCACCGCCCGCACCTGCGCCCGGCGTGGATGATCCGTGCAGGCCTGTTTCTGTATGACCACCTGGGCAAACGCGAAAAACTCGCCGGTTCCACCAGCCTCAAGTTCGGTGCGGACAGCCCCCTCAAAACAGAAATAACCAAAGGTTTTGAATACTCGGACTGCTGGGTCGATGACGCCCGCCTTGTGGTACTCAATGCTATGGCTGCACGGGAAAAAGGCGCCCACGTCCATACCCAAACGCGTTGCGTCGGTGCCCGTCGTAACAAAGGGTTGTGGGAAATGAACTTCGAACGTGCTGACGGCAGCCTGTTCTCGATTCGCAGCAAAGCGCTTGTGAATGCTGCCGGCCCTTGGGTCGCCAAGTTCATCAAGGACGACCTCAAGCTGGATTCGCCTTATGGCATCCGCCTGATTCAGGGCAGCCACCTGATCGTACCCAAGCTGTATGACGCACCGAACGCGTTCATTCTGCAAAACGAAGACCAGCGGATCGTATTCACCATTCCGTACATGGATCAGTTCACCATCATCGGCACCACTGACCGTGAGTACACCGGCGACCCGGCCAAGGTCAGCATCACCGAGGAAGAAACCGATTACCTGCTCAATGTGGTCAACGCCCACTTCAAGCAGCAAGTGAGCCGTACCGACATCCTGCGAACGTATTCCGGTGTTCGCCCACTGTGCAATGACGAGTCCGACAACCCGTCAGCCGTAACCCGCGATTACACTCTCGCGTTGTCCGGCGCTCCGGGCGAAGCGCCACTGCTGTCCGTGTTCGGCGGCAAGCTGACCACCTACCGCAAGCTGGCCGAGTCAGCCATGGCGCAGCTGACGCCCTATTTCACCCAGATCAAGCCAAGCTGGACCGCCAGCGCAACGCTGCCCGGCGGCGAAGACATGACGACACCCAAAGCCTTGAGCGCAGCCCTGGTCAGCAAGCACAGCTGGCTGGATGCGGCTATTGCCAAGCGCTGGGCAATCACCTATGGCAACCGCTCATGGCGCCTGCTGGACGGCGTGCAGGGCTTGAGCGACATGGGCGAGCACATCGGCAGCGGTCTCTACAGCCGTGAAGTCGATTACCTGTGCAGTCAGGAATGGGCCCTGGAGGCACAGGACATTCTGTGGCGCCGGACCAAGCTGGGCTTGTTCACCACGGCTGAAGAGCAAGAACGCCTGACCCAGTACATGGCCACCCTGGGCCTCAAACACCGCAAGGAA
>JBILYW010000337.1:0-4664 GCA_044377555.1 Pseudomonas sp. | reverse complement strand
AGGGCCCCTGTGGGAGCGAGCCTGCTCGCGAAGGCTGTTCGCGAGCAGGCCCGCTCCCACAGTTGAAGTTTCCCCAGAGTCGGCGTCGACCTTACGGCTTGCGCTTGCGCGGGCCGGTGTTGAACACAGGTACTTTACGCACAGGCTTGACCGACGGTTCTGCCGGAGCCGCTTCGCCGCTATCCACCCACTTGCCCAGGTTGCGCTTGCCGCCACCGCCCGCCGCCTTCGGCTTTTTCGGTTTCTTCGGCTTTTTGATCACCTGACCCGAGGCATCTGTCTCGGGCACACGGTGCTCCGGCTCAAAGTCTTGCTCTTCGTGGCGCGGCAAGGTTTGACGGGTCAGCATCTCGATCGCCGACAACATGTTCACTTCGTCAGCACAGACAAACGAAATCGCTTCGCCCTTCTGCCCGGCACGGCCGGTACGACCAATGCGGTGAATGTAGTCTTCAGCCACGATCGGCATGTCGAAGTTGATCACCAGCGGCAGGTCTTCGATATCCAGACCACGGGCGGCAACATCGGTCGCCACCAGGATCTGTACTTCGCTGGCCTTGAAACGATCCAGAGCACGTTGACGCGTGGCCTGGGGCTTGTCGCCATGAATGCCGTCCGCGTTGATGCCCAGACCTTGCAGCTTGCCCACCAGCTCATCCACACCGTTGCGGGTCTTGGCGAATACCAGCACCTGTTTCCAGTGCTGGGTGCGCAGCAAGTGCAGGAACAGCTCTGGCTTGCGCTTTTTATCGACCGGGATGATCCATTGTTTGACGCTGCTGGCGGCCACGTTACGCGGGCTGACTTCGATGCTCAGCGGGTTGTCGAGCATCTGCTCGGCCAACAACCGAATCGCGTCAGAAAAGGTCGCCGAAAACAGCAGGGTTTGGCGTTTTTTCGGTAAGACTCGATAGATATCACGCAGCTCTTCGGTGAAGCCGAGGTCAAGCATGCGGTCGGCTTCGTCGAGAATCAGGGTTTGCAATTGTGTGAACTTGATCGCCTTCTGACGGTACAAATCGAGCAAACGACCCGGCGTGGCAACCAGGACATCAACGCCTTTGCGCATTTTCATCATTTGCGGGTTGATGCTGACCCCGCCGTACACCGCGTAGGTGCTCAACGGCAGGTGCTCGGCGTACTGGCGGATGCTCTCGTGAACCTGTTCGGCCAGTTCGCGGGTCGGCACCAGTACCAGTGCACGCACCATGTTGCTGGCGACTTTCGGGCCTTCCATGGTCAGCGATTGCAACAACGGCAGCGCGAAGCCGCCGGTTTTGCCGGTGCCGGTCTGGGCTGCTGCCATCAGGTCGCGGCCAGCCAGTACTGCGGGGATCGCTTGGGCCTGAACCGGGGTTGGGGTCTTGTAGCCGAGCGTCTCAAGGGCGCGCAGCAAGGGTTCGATCAGGCCAAGGGTGGCGAATGTCATGGGGATACCGTCGAAAAAGGTCTGCGCAAGGGTGCATAAGTTGCAATGGCGCGCAGTTTACCCTAATTCACACGGGTTTCTGCTTGCGCCACTGCGGCAAACCGATCAACACCACGGCGCTGATGATGACCGCCATCGCCAGGCACTCTTCAAAACCGATGCTCTCGCCTGCGAATGCAATGCCCAGCATCACCGCAACGGCGGGGTTGACGTAGGCGTAGCTGGTGGCTGCGGCAGGGCGCACGTTTTTCAGCAGATACATATAAGCGCTGAAGGCGATGATCGAGCCAAAGAACACCAGATAGACCAACGCGCCCCAGCCAGCGGCAGTCGGCATTTGAGTCATGCGTTCGCCACTGAGCAGGCTGCCCGCCAGCAGCATGGCACCGGCGGTGAGCATTTCGGCAGCACTGGCCATTGGCCCGGCCGGAAGCGGCAGGTGGCGGCTCCATACCGATCCAAACGCCCAGGCGGCGGCGGCAAAAATGACCATCGCGGCACCCACTGGGCTGGCTTGCAGGTTGGAGCCCAGGTTGAGCATGCCGATGCCCACCAGCCCCAGGGCGATGCCCGCCCATTCCAGGCGGGTGTTGCGTGCGCCCCAGAAGTAGCCGAACAGCAAGGTGAACAACGGCACGGTGGCCACCGCCAGCGCGGCGACACCGGAGGCCACACCCGAGTGCTCGGCCAGGGTCACGCCGCCATTGCCGCAGGCCAGCAACAGAAAACCGATCATGGCGGCCGAACGCCACTGCACGGCAGTGGGTGCAGGGGCACCCCGCCAGCGCATAAAGGCATACATCAAACTGCCCGCGATGAGAAACCGCACCCCGGCCATCATCAACGGCGGCCAGGACTCAATGCCAATGCGGATGGCCAGATAGGTCGAGCCCCAAATCACATACAAGGCAAAAAAAGCACCGATCAGTTGTAGCGGAAAACGACGTGCGGCAGGCATGAAGGCAGCTCAAGGGCAGAGGCAGGGGACTGGGGAGTTTAGACAAGGGGGGACGAAATAATAAGTAACAGAACCCACCGAAAGTGGCCGTACACTTTTATGCCTGCCTGGCGGAGCCACACAAAACCCGTGGGAGCTGGCTTGCCTGCGATGCTGGCAACGCGGTCTGACTGACACCCCGTGGCGATGCCATCGCGAGCAAGCCAGCTCCCACCGTTTAAAACCCCCGATACCGCTTCAGGTGTTCGTTGACCTTCGCCGCCGGGATTTTTTGCAAACCACACAGCAGGTCGTGATTGAGCTCTTTCAATCCATGCTTTTGTCGCAGTTGCTCTGCCAGATACGCCGTCAGGTTGGCGGCCATTTCCGCATCGGCCATGGCTCGGTGAGCCTGGCCTGTGTGGGGCAAATCGGCAAAGGTCGTCAGGGTGCCCAACTTGTGGTTGGGCGCCGCCGGCATCAGGCGTCTCGCCAGCAGCAAGGAACAGGCGAAGTTCTGTAAACGGGTGCGCTTGATGCGGCCCATTTCGAAGTCCCAGAATTTTTGGTCGAAGGCCGCGTTGTGGGCCAGCAGCGGGGTGATGCCAACGAACTCGTTAACCTCGTTCATCACTTGCTCGGCCGAAGGCGCGGTGCGCAGCATGGCGTTGCTGATGCCGGTCAATTGCTCAATAAACCCCGGTACGCGAACGCCCGCGTTCATCAGGCTTTGGTAACGCTCGACAATATGCCCGCGTTCAAGAATCACCACTGCAATTTCGGTGGCCCGGCAACTGCTGCTCGGGGAGATGCCGGTGGTTTCAAAGTCAATAACCGCAATGCGTTCCAAACCTGGTCAATCCTGTAAAAAGTGGGGGTTACTTGAGCAGCAAATTGCCTTCAATCGGCACGTAACGGCTGGCAGCGCGAATCAGTGAGTTGGCAGTCAGGCCGGGCACGCCATAGGCCACGGTTTCAACCCCGTGCTTGCTGGCAATGCGCTCGAGCAACAGGTCGAAATCGCCATCACCCGAAGCCAGCACCACTTCGTCTACATTGGCAGCAACGTCCATGATGTCGATGGTGATGCCCACGTCCCAGTCGCCCTTGGCCGAGCCATCGCTGCGCTGGATATAGGGTTTGAGTTTTACCGTGAAGCCGAGGTTGCGCAGGATCTGCTGAAACTGCTGCTGTTTGCTGTCGCCCCGGTCGATTGCATAGGCGTAGGCCTCGACGATTTCACCGCGCTTGGTGATATCAGCCCACAGGGCGGCGTAATTGAAATGGCAGCCATAGGCCTGGCGAACCGTGTAGTAGAGGTTCTGCACATCCGCGAAGACCGCAATTTTTTTCACCGGCAAACCTCATGATGCCCTGGCAAGCGGGCATGCGACTGAAAAACAAGGCCGCAGTATGCCAGCCTGTCGAGGGTTTGCGCGGATAAACCGCCCGGCGTGCAACAACCACTGCTCGACGGGGCGCCGGACGGCGCAGTACGACAAAGGGGGCCGTAACGAAAAGTCTGCTCGGGATGGATGTTTCGTTAACATTTGTTCATAAGCGTGCCCCATCGGTTAAAGTGGCGCATCGCTTTTAACGCCGACAACTGCCAATGAATCCGCTGACTGTTATTCGTGACTCCCTGTACTTCTTCCAGCGCAACCTGAGCCAGATCGTAATGCTGTGCTTGCCGCTGGTCATCCTTGAGGCGGTGTTGCAGCACATCGTTGATAACGCCGTGGGCCCCGATGCATCGCCAGGTTATGGCTTGATCGTCGGGTTGCTGCTGTACCCGGTGTACACCGCGGCCCTGATCCTGTTTCTCGATGCCCGCAGCCGGGGCGAAAGCCCGCGCAACCGCGATTTGCTGGCGACGGCCCTCAACCTGTGGCCCAGGTTTGCCCTGCTCTCGGCAATCAGTACATTGCTGATCGTGCTCGGGCTTTCGATGTTTTTTATCCCGGGTATTTTCCTGACCGTTGTACTGGCCTTTTCGGAGTACCGCTTGGTATTGCGCGGCGATGCTCCCCTGGCGGCCATGAAGTCGAGCTTCACCTTGAGCCGGGGTCATTTCTGGCGGATTTTCGTTTGCATACTGGCCGTATTGGGGCCGCTGATGCTGCTCAAGGAGTTCAGCTACTCTCTTTTCGTCAAAGAGGACAACATGCTGCTCTCACTGGTACTGGACAGTGCCAACAGCTTTTTGCAGTTGTTTGTCTCTGTAGTTCTTTTCCGTTTATTTATGTTGATTAGCGAAAAATCCGACAAGTAAAAACAACTAATCCTAAACGCAGAACC
>JBILYW010000336.1:0-4680 GCA_044377555.1 Pseudomonas sp. | reverse complement strand
TTGAGCAAGTGCGCGAGAAAATCGATGGACTGGACCGGCAGATTGTCAGCCTGATCGCTGAGCGCGGTGCCTATGTGTCACAAGCGGCACGCTTTAAAAAGGACAGCGACGCGGTCAGGGCCCCGCAACGGGTTGAGCAAGTGATTGCCAAGGTCCGGGCATTGGCCGATGAGCTGGACGCCAACCCGGATGTCACCGAAGCCGTTTACCGCGCCATGATCGCGGCCTTTATCGAGCAGGAGCTGGCTGAGCATTCAGCACTGCGCTAGGAGCGCTGCTTGCCCGCGATGGCATCAATGCGGTGCCGAAGACATACCGAGCCGCCCGCATCGCGAGCAAGCCCTCCCCCACATTGATTTTGCTGTGCCTGACCCCGAGGGGAAACAGCCATGAGCCGTGCATTTGTCAACGAAGACAGCGCCGCCAGCCAGGCCAATGCGCCGATCGAGCGCAAGGTCAGCGACCAGCCCAACTACGTCACCGCCACCGGCCTTGCCCAACTGCACGCCAAGGCCAGCGAGTTGCAGCGCCAGCACAGTGAAGAGTCCGCCCAAGGTGATGCCAGCGACAAACAGCGGTTGGCCGAACTTGAACGCGACCTGCGCTACATCAACCAGCGCCTGCAAAGCGCCCTCGTGGTCGCCCCCGCGACATCAACGCAGAAAGTGCAGATTGGCAGTTGGGTCACGTACGCCGATGAGCTCGGCAATGAACAGCGCGTACAACTGGTGGGCGAGGATCAGGCCGATGCGAGCCACGGGCTGATCAATTGGGGTTCACCGCTCGGTCGCGCGCTGTTGGGCACGCAACTGGGCGATGAAGTGCTGTGGTCTCGACCCGCAGGTGATTTGCAGATCGAAGTCATCAAGATAGAACCGGCTTAAACCACGCCCTGAGCCAGCATCGCGTCAGCCACTTTTACGAAGCCCGCAATGTTCGCGCCTTTTACGTAGTTGATCCGGCCGTTTTCTTCGCCGTAGTGCACGCACGCGTGGTGGATAGACTGCATGATGTTGTGCAACTTGCTGTCCACCTCGCCCGCCGTCCACAGCAAGCGCATAGCGTTTTGCGACATTTCCAGACCGCTCACTGCCACGCCACCGGCGTTGGATGCCTTGCCCGGCGCAAACAAAATACCGGCTTCGATAAACAGATCCACGGCGTCAAGGGTGGTCGGCATGTTCGCGCCTTCGGCGACGCACACGCAGCCATTGGCCAGCAACTTGCGGGCGGCTTCGGCGTCCAGTTCGTTCTGGGTTGCGCACGGCAAGGCGATATCGCACGCCAGGTTCCAAGGGTGCTGATCGGCCAGAAACTCCAGACCGAATCGTGTAGCCAGCTCGCTGATGCGGCCGCGCTTCACGTTTTTGAGGTCCATCAGCGCTTCCCATTGCTCCTCGCTCAGACCGGCTTCGCAGTACAGCGTGCCTTCTGAGTCCGACAGCGAGATCACTTTGCCACCAAGGTCCATGACTTTACGCGCCGCGTATTGCGCCACGTTGCCCGAGCCGGAAATGGCCACGCGCTTGCCATCAATGCGCTGGCCGCTGCGCTTGAGCATTTCCTGGGCGAAGTACACGCAACCGAAACCGGTGGCTTCAGGGCGAATCAGGCTGCCGCCGTAGCTCATGCCCTTGCCGGTCAGCACGGAGGTGAACTGGTTGCTCAGGCGCTTGTACTGACCAAACATAAAGCCGATTTCCCGCGCACCGACACCGATGTCGCCAGCCGGCACATCAACGTCAGAACCAATGTGACGGTACAGCTCGCTCATAAAGGCCTGGCAGAAACGCATGACTTCCGCGTCGCTCTTGCCCTTGGGGTTGAAGTCCGAGCCACCTTTACCACCGCCCATCGGCAGCGAGGTCAGGGAGTTTTTGAAGGTCTGTTCAAAGGCCAGGAACTTCAGGACACCCAGGTTCACCGACGGATGGAAGCGCAGGCCCCCTTTGTACGGGCCGATAGCGCTGTTCATCTGGATACGGAAACCACGGTTTACACGCACTTTGCCTTCGTCATCGACCCACGATACGCGGAACACGATCGCACGTTCGGGTTCGCAAATGCGCTCAAGAATGCCTGAAGTCAGGTAATGCGGATTGGCTTCAAGAAACGGCCACAGACTGCGCAGGACCTCTTCCACTGCCTGGTGGAATTCTGGCTGGTCGGGGTCGCGTTTTTTCAGGCGGGCAAGGAACAGGTCGACGGATTCGATCATGGGAAAGTCTCGGCAAATTTGTTGTCGTTAAACGGAGATTGGCCAGAACTTTATCAAGTCAGGTGGCACCGTGACAGCGCAAAATGTCGCAGTTATGAATTTAAATGGTGCATTTATATAAATTAAGCCGATTCCAAGGGGCTTTGCGCACCATAAGAGTGAATTCTGTACCCAGTTTTGCACCCGTAAAAACGCACTTCTATTAGGTGTGGGAGCGGCGGTGCGACGATTCGACCTCGCGATGCAGGCGCTGCGGTATGTCAGAAGTATCAAGGTGATGCCATCGCGAGCAAGCCCGCTCCCACAGGGAAAGCATTGTTTTGCGCAAAAAAAACGGAGCCCCGAGGGGCTCCGTCTTGTGCTGCAAACTGCCCTTACTGGGCCAGTTTCTTGTGACGCACACGGTGCGGCTGGGTGGCCGCTTCGCCGAGGCGCTTTTTACGGTCTGCTTCGTACTCGGTGTAGTTACCTTCAAAGAAGATCGCTTGCGAGTCGTCTTCGTACGCCAGGATGTGAGTCGCGACGCGGTCAAGGAACCACCGATCGTGAGAGATCACAATGGCAGCGCCCGGGAAGTCCAGCAGCGCCTCTTCGAGCGAACGCAGTGTCTCAACGTCAAGGTCGTTGGACGGTTCGTCGAGCAGCAGCACGTTGGCGCCCTCTTTCAAGGTCAGGGCCAGGTGCAGGCGACCACGCTCACCACCGGACAGGTCCTTGACGAACTTCTGCTGATCGCCACCTTTGAAGTTGAAACGACCGACATAGGTACGCGACGGGATTTCATAGTTGCCGATGCGGATCACATCGGAACCATCGGAAATAGCCTGGAACACGGTTTTGCTGCCATCCAGGTCGTCACGGCTCTGGTCAACGCACGCCAGTTGCACGGTTTCGCCGACTTCGATGGTGCCCGAATCCGGCTGCTCTTTGCCCATCAGCATGCGGAACAGGGTCGATTTACCGGCACCGTTACCACCGATCACGCCAACAATGGCGCCTTTAGGCATGGCGAACGACAGGTTGTCGATCAATACGCGATCGCCATAACCCTTGGACACGTTCTTGAACTCGATAACCTTGTCACCCAGGCGCGGACCGGCCGGGATGTAGATTTCGTTGGTTTCGCTGCGCTTCTGGAATTCCTGCGATTGCAGTTCTTCGAAGCGTTGCAGACGGGCCTTGGACTTGGACTGACGTGCCTTGGCGCCTTTACGAACCCATTCCAGCTCGTCTTTCATGGCCTTTTCATGGGCCGACTGCTGCTTGGATTCGGCAGCCAGACGATCGGACTTGGCTTCAAGCCAGCCCGAATAGTTGCCTTCGTAAGGAATGCCCGCACCGCGGTCAAGTTCCAGAATCCAGCCAGCAACGTTGTCCAGGAAGTAACGGTCGTGCGTAATCGCAACCACGGTACCCGGGAAGTCGTGCAGGAAGTGCTCCAGCCAGGCTACCGAATCGGCGTCCAGGTGGTTGGTTGGTTCGTCGAGCAGCAGCATGTCCGGGGCCGACAGCAGCAGGCGGCACAAGGCCACACGGCGCTTCTCACCACCCGACAGGTGTTCGACCTTGGCATCCCATGCCGGCAGGCGCAGGGCATCGGCAGCCACTTCGAGCTGACGCTCGAGGTTGTGACCGTCGCTCGCTTGCAGGATGGACTCCAGCTTGGCCTGTTCAGCCGCCAGCTTGTCGAAGTCGGCATCCGGGTCGGCGTACTCGGCGTAAACCTGATCCAGGCGCGCTTGGGCATCCTTGATTACACTTACGGCTTCTTCAACCACTTCGCGTACGGTTTTGTTCGGGTCCAGCTGCGGCTCTTGCGGCAGGTAACCGATGTTCAGGTCCGGCATCGGGCGAGCTTCACCGTCAAACTCGGTGTCGACACCCGCCATGATTTTCAGCAGGGTGGATTTACCCGAACCGTTCAGGCCCAGTACGCCGATTTTGGCGCCCGGGAAAAACGACAGGGAGATGTTTTTCAGGATTTCCCGCTTCGGCGGAACAACTTTGCTCAGCCGATGCATGGTGAAAACGTATTGAGCCATGGAGAACCTAGGGTCAGTGACTGATGAATAAGGTGCGAGCAATGCCCGGATCAGGCCATAGCAGAAAGTCAGGGACTGATCGAGATCAATGCCTGCTCGCAGAAAAAGCATAAGTGTAGACGCCCGAATCTACCTGAATGCGCTGAACAGGGCAAACCAGCGCAGACCGGAGGACTGGCACTTTGCCACAACCCAAGGCATGCTAAGCGCCCTCTGGGCGTCTTAGGGGGCCTCGCGCCATTGCCGCCGAATTGCAGGATCACAACTTGCCCAATGTCACACCATCCACGCCTGCCAATGCATCCAGCCAATTACTTGGTACGCCTGTGCGCGGGACGTTAAAAAGTGCGTTGGCGGCTCTGGTTCTACTGTTGCTGGCGATGCTCTTCTGGTTATTGATCGAACAGTTCCAGGAAACAC
>JBILYW010000335.1:0-4686 GCA_044377555.1 Pseudomonas sp. | reverse complement strand
GGGAATGGTGGTGAGCGCGTGCCAGACCGACTGTTGAAATTCAGTGCCCAACGGCTTGAGCGGCAAATCAAACATCAGACGTTCGCCCGAGAAATATTCCTCCAGCTGGCGGCGAACTTCGGCGAGCTTTTGCGGCGAATGCATCCAGCCGTCCTGCGGCACATGGGGCCGACGATCCAGCTCGAAACGCACCTCGCGCAACCCTTCATCATCGGCGACCAAGAACAGCGGGCCTATGGGTGAGGGCATTTGTTCATAGTAGATCTGCGTCATGTTCATACCTTCCGTGCAGCAGCCGAGTCGGTGGCTGCGCGCCATAAATACATCACTGAATAGGCCCGCCACGGGCGCCAGCTTTCGGCCAGCGTTTGCAGCGCCCTGGTGCTTAACGGCTCACCCCGGGGGTTGGCTTCGCGACGCAGAATCAAATCGGCGGCCGGGAACGCATCAGGGTGTTTGAGCACACGCATGGCAATGTAATGCGCGGTCCAGTCACCAATCCCGGGCAGTTGCACCCAGCTGCTGATAAACCGCTCTAACGGTTGTTCTACAGCAAAATCGACCCGGCCTTCGATCAGCGCGCGGGCGACCCCCTGGATCGTGTTGATCCGTGCCTGGGTAATTCCCATTTGCCCAAGGTCGGCCTCTGCCAGTTGCTCGGGGCCCGGAAACAGACGGTTCAGATCCGAACCTGCACCGGGCTCGATCGCAACCCCATAGCGCTGCACGATACGGCTGGCCAGAGTGCGCGCAGCCGCCACGCTGACCTGCTGACCCAGGACGGCCCGCACTGCCACTTCAAAACCATCCCAGCCCCCGGGCAAACGCAGGCCTGGATAACGCTCGATCACAGGTGCCAGCAGCGGGCTGCTACTCAAGGTACGGGCGATGGCGAGCGGGTCGGCGTCCAGGTCAAACATCCGCCGGATCCGCGTGACCACCCCCAGCATCTGGCCGGGAGGTAAGTTCAGCAGTTCCAGCTGTAACGCATGCTGCTCACCCGGCCAGGCACTGACCCGCAGCCAGCCGGGCGCATCAGGCTGCCCGAAAACCCGCTGATAACTGAGCCCGTCAACCTGTTCGATACCCGGCAAGGCACGGGTTTGCAGAAAACCCAGCAACGCACTGAAGTCATACGGCGGGCGATAGCCCAGACGCAATACCATTGCCTTGTCCGCCCGTGCCTTTGGGCTGCGCCTGAACGCGCGCGGCTCGGCATGGTTGGCCTCGGCAAACGCAGCATTGAAACGGCGCAGGCTGCCAAACCCCGACGCCATGGCCACTTCGGTGATCGACAGGTCGGTTTCGGTCAGCAGTTGTTTGGCAAACAACAAACGCTGGGTGGCATGAACTGCCATCGGCGGCGCCCCCAGGTACTGCACAAACAAGCGGCGCAATTGCCGGGCACTGACACTCATACGCTCGGCCAGACTCTCCAGCGAGTGATCTGCCAAATAGCCTTCATTGATCAACTTGAGCGCCCGCGACACCAGATGTTCGCCCTGCAACCAGAGTTGATTACCCGGCGCCAGCTCCGGCCTGCAGCGCAAACATGGGCGAAAACCCTGGGCCTGAGCGGCGGCCGCGCTAGGGTAATACACCACATTTTCAGCTTTGGGTGCCCGTGCAGGGCACACCGGGCGGCAGTAGATCCGCGTAGTGAGCACGGCGGTAAAAAACACCCCGTCAAAACGCGCATCGCGGCTCAAGCGAGCGATTTCGCAAGCCGCGGTACTGGGTGTGGAGAGGCTGTTATCGGTGTTCATAGGCCGCAGAATAGCACCGCGATTTTTCCGGTTCTCGCCGTTTTCGGACATCAATGTACCCGCTACGAAAAAAGCCACCCGGCAACTACCGGATGGCTTTTCAAGTGGTGCCGGAGACAGGAATCGAACCTGCGACCTTCGCGTTACGAGTGCGCTGCTCTACCGACTGAGCTACACCGGCGGTTCCCGTAAAACTAGCACCGCAGGGTAAGCCCGGCAATCGGCGCAATGCTGTTCACTTAAGAGCAACGCTACACAAATGTGGGAGCGGCGGTGCGACGATTCGACTTGCTCGCGATGGTCTGCAAAGCGCCGCATTTACTCAGTAAATACGCGTCATCATTAACGACCATCGCGAGCAGTCCAGCATCGACCGGCACTCCCGCAGAAGCAGAAATAGCTAAAGTGAACAGCATTGGGCAATCGGTGGTTATTTACAGGCACCACTGGCCAGGCATGTGCCGTTTTGGGTCCAGGTCAGCGTACTGCCATTCAACGTCGGCACCAGCACGCTGACCCAGCCGCCAGCGGCCTGAGTGCCTGCCATGGTGATCACGCCATCGATCACCGTCATGCCTGCCGCCAGGTTGTCAGTCGGCTCCGCCGGAGCCGGAATGCCGTGGGTGCCCGCATCGCAGACCGTCAGGTCGTTGCTCTCGCTCAAGCACAGGGCCACAGCGGTCTTGTAGGTGTTGGCGATCGTGTTCACTTCGGCAAAACGGGTCTTCATGACGTGGTCGTTGTAAGCCGGAAATGCAAATGATGCGATCAGGCCAATGATTGCCACCACAATCATCAGTTCGATCAGGGTGAAGCCTTTTTGTTGTTTCACGTGAAGCCTCCGAATAAAGGGCACGACGGGGTGCCATAGCAGTGCTGTGCGGCCAAAAAAGTGCGCACAGGCTATCAAGGTTAGTGGGCGGATGCTCCACAACTGCATCGCTGACACCTTTGGACATGCTCAGGCGGGCGAGTCGAGGCTCAAGGCATCTAGTCTTTGATACTCACACACAGCCGAGCGCGAAGCGCGCCAGGGATGGACCCGTGGCAACACAGGCCGTTAAAACCAGCCTTTATCGGTGGGAAGGCACTGACCTCAAAGGGGCTAAAATCAGCGGTCAGGCCACGGCAGGCAGCCAGGCAATGGTCCGGGTTCAGCTGCGCCGCCAAGGTATTACCGCTGGTAAAATCCGGCGCCATGCAAACGGGCCGTCGCCTGCCGGAAAATCCATCAACACCCTGCAAATCACCCTGTTTACCCGCCAGCTGGCCACCCTGATCACCGCCGGCGTCCCGCTGCTGCAAGCCCTGCAAGTGATTGCCAACGGCCTGGAGCATCCTGCAACTCACCAACTGGTAACCGGGCTGCAGCAGGACATCCGCGCCGGTAGCAGCCTGGCGGCTGCACTGCGTAAAAAACCTGCACATTTTGATCCGCTGTTTTGCAGCCTTGTGGAAGCAGGCGAGCAGGCAGGGGCACTGGATGTGTTGCTGCAACGGGTGGCGACCTACAAAGAAAAAACCCGGGCCCTGAAAAAGAAGATCAAAAAAGCCATGACCTATCCCATCGCCGTACTACTGGTGGCATTGGTGGTGTGCACGATTTTACTGGTTGAAGTGGTGCCGCAGTTTCAGGGTATTTTCCGCTCATTCGACGCACAGCTTCCTGCGTTCACTTTGTGGGTAATCCGCCTGTCAGAGGTACTTCAAGCTTACGGATTGTGGGGGCTGGCGATCTTTTGCTGCACCCTTGCCTGCCTGCACCATCGTTACAAGTACTCTGCCCCGCTGCGCCAACGGGTTGATCGTTGGTTATTGAAACTGCCCGTAATGGGTAGTCTGCTGCACTTGTCCGCCATGGCCCGCTTTGCCCGCACGCTGTCGACCACGATCGCTGCCGGTGTTCCGCTGCTTGAAGCCCTGACTTCGGTGGCCAGCGCCACGGGCAATAGCCTGTACAAAGACGCGGTGCTGCGACTCAAGCAACAGGTGGCAACCGGCAGCCAGATCCATGTGGCCATGGGTAATGTCGGCGTGTTTCCGGGCATGGCCATTCAGATGACCGCCATTGGCGAGGAATCCGGCACATTGGACGATATGCTTGACCACGTTGCCACCTATTATGAAAGCGAGGTCGACACTCTGGTCGATAACCTGACAACGTTGATGGAGCCGGTCATCATGGCGGTACTCGGGATCATGGTTGGCGGGCTGGTCATCTCCATGTACTTACCGATTTTCAACCTGGGCCGAGTGATCTGAGCATGATTGAGCTGTTTAACCACCACCCTGACGCTTTTATCGCCTGCGCCCTGATACTCGGCTTGCTGGTGGGCAGTTTTATCAATGTGATTGCGTGGCGTTTGCCCAAAATGCTCGAACAGGACTGGCAGGCGCAGGCCCGCGAGCTGCTGGATCTGCCCGCCCCTGTCAAAGGCCCTGTGTATAACTTGATGCTGCCTCGCTCCCACTGCCCCAAGTGCCAGCATTCTCTTCGGCCCTGGGAAAACATCCCGTTACTGAGCTACCTGCTATTACGTGGCAAGTGCTCGCACTGCAAAAGCGCTATCGGCCTGCGCTACCCGCTCACCGAACTGGCCTGCGGGCTCTTGTCGGCTTTTGTCGCCTGGCATCTGGGGTTTGGCACGCAAGCGGGCTGGATGCTTGTGCTGACCTGGGGGTTGCTGGCTATTTGCTTGATCGATGCCGAACATCAAATCGTGCCCGACATGCTGGTCTTCCCCCTGCTCTGGCTGGGGTTGCTGCTGAACAGTTTCGATGTCTTCACCACCCTGCCCCAGGCGGTGTGGGGCGCGGCGCTGGGCTATGCCAGCCTGTGGTCGGTGTTCTGGATATTCAAACTGATCACCGGCAAGGACGGCATGGGCCATGGTGATTTCAAGTTACTGGCCGTGCTCGG
>JBILYW010000333.1:0-4688 GCA_044377555.1 Pseudomonas sp. | reverse complement strand
GGATCAAACAAACGCCAACTCAAGTCGCGTACATCGCTGAGCAGTTTTTGTTTTTGCAGCACGGGCAAGTCCCGGCCCTGGCTGTAGCGCCAAAGCACACCGTTTTCGAGCCGGTAGCTGATGTCTTGCAGTTCGCTGCGCGGTTGGCCCAGCGGGTTGCGCCAGTTGCCACGGCGCAGGGTCAGTTGATCGGGTAGCAGCTGGATCCCCGGCTGCTTGGCCGAGGTCTGAACCTGCAGTACATCACGCTCGATCAACCCTACTGCCCGTTGCAAGCTGCGCAGGGCCTGTTCATGGGCACTGCTGTTGCGCTCGGCGCGCACGATGGTGTCAAACAGGCGCCAGCAACCTATGCCCAGCAACGCGAAAATAGCGATGGCAATCACCAGTTCGAGCAGGGTGAAGCCCGCCTGCGGCTTAGTCATGTGTGGCCGCTATCCAGTGGGTCAGCGACTGCCGGGCATGCTCGCTGCCCACCGGGCTGACACTCAGTTCAACGCGCAGCAGCCCCGTGCCGGGTTCGGCCACGATGCGTTGGCTCAGGCGCCAATCACGCTGCGCAAAACTCACATCAAGGGTTCGTTGCCCCTGCGGCGGGGGCTGGGTTTGCAGTTGCAATTCGCTGAGGTGGTTGTCGGCCAGCCACGCGCCGAATAGTCGAGCCTCGACCCGCGCGCTCTGCCCCAGCACATACTGGCTAGCAGACATGAGCGCCGCCGCCAACGTGGCGAAAACGGCGAGCGCGACCATGATTTCCAACAGGGTGAAGCCCTTTTCATACTTCATGGCCAGCCTCAGGCACGTCGATCACGGCATCGCCAAGGCCATCGCTGACAATGCTGCGCCAGCGCTGCGGCGGGCTGTCAAAGTGCAGGCTGAATACAGTGCTTTCATCGCTGCTCAGCCACAACAACTGCGGCGTGCCCGCACCGGCGATCAGTGGCTGATCTTGCCCCTCCAGGGTCAGCGCGAGGAGCAACCCGTCAGGCAGCGATACCCGTGGCTCGAGCGCCTGCCATTGCTCACCGTCGAAGCGCATCAGTTGGTAGGCCGCTGGCTCCAGCCGCAGGCCATATTCCTGGCCTTCCAGTACGGCCTTTTCGCGCACGCCGTGCATCAGGCCGAGCAACGCGCCTGCTTCCTGGCGCGCGTGCCGGGGGTTGTTGTCGCCCAGGCTGATATGCACCATCGAGACGAGTACGCCGATGAGCACAATGACCACCATCAACTCGATCAAGGTAAAACCCGCCGTACTCTGGCGCATGCCTTAATTGCTCCAGTTGCCGATGTCTGCGCCATAGCCTTCACCGCCGGCGACTCCGTCCGAGCCCAAGGAGAACAGGTCGTAACCGGCCGAGTGGGTGCCCGGATTCAGGTATTGATAGGGTGTGCCCCACGGGTCCAGCGGCATGTTTTTCAGATAGCCCTGGGGGTTCCAGTTTTTCGCCACGGGGGGGCCGGCCGGCCGGGTGGTCAGGGCTTCCAGGCCCTGCTGGGTGGAGGGGTAGTTGAAGGTGTCGAGCCGGTACATTTCCAGGGCGGTGGATATCGCCTGGATGTCGGTGCGCGCGGCGGTGACTTTGGCTTGATCCGGGCGGCTCATAAACTGCGGCACCACGATGGCGCCCAGCACACCAATAATCACCACTACCACCATGATTTCGATCAGGGTGAAGCCGCGTTGCGTGGATTTCGAGGAGGTTTTCATCGGTCAATTCACCAGTTGATTGAGGCTAAGAATCGGCAACAAAATGGCCATGACGATCAGCAAGACAACGCCGCCCATCAGCACCAGCATGATCGGTTCGAACAAGCTCACCACCAGCGCAATACGCGCCGCGAGGGTTTTTTCCTGCTGCTCGGCGGCCCGTGCCAGCATGCTGTCCAGCTCGCCGGCGCGTTCGCCGCTGGCGATCAGGTGCAGCATCATCGGGGGGATATCGCCGCTGCGTTCCAGGCCCCGGGCCAGGGTGCCGCCTTCGCGTACGGTACGGGCGACATCGTGCATGCGCTGACGGATGGCCAGGTTGGCAATCACCGCAGCCGAGATTTCCAGAGCATCTACCAGGGGGACGGCGCTCTTGCCCAAAATCGCCAAGGTGCTGGCAAACCGCGCAGCTTCCATCGCTCGCAGTACGCCGCCTACCAGCACCAGGTCAAGCAACAGCGCATGCCAGCGCAGCCTTAGCCGGGGTTGACGCAAGGCCCAGCGCGCGGCGCTGGCGCCTGCGAGCAACAGCAGCAGAAGGAGCCAGCCGTAGCTGCGCAAACCGCTGCTGATGGCGATCATGGCCTGGGTCAGCACGGGTAATGGCTGGCCGCTGTCGATAAAAATCTTCACCACGTCCGGCACCACGTAACCGAGCAAGAAGCCGACGATGGCCACCGAGGCGAACATCAGGATCATCGGATAGACCAGTGCCAGTTGAATTTTCTGGCGCGAGGTCTGGCGGGCTTCGGTGTAGTCGGCCAGTTGCTCCAGCACATGACCCAGATGGCCACTACGCTCGCCGGCGGCGACCGTGGCGCGGAACAGTTCAGGGAACGCCCGGGGAAACGCCGCCAGTGCCGTGGCCAGCGCGTGCCCCTCGATCACTCGGCTGCGCACGGCGGCCAACAAGTTGCTCACCGCGCGTTTTTCACTTTGCGCCGCCACCGCGCCCAAGGCTTCTTCAAGGGGTAAACCGGCATGAATCAGGGTCGACAGCTGGCGCGTGAGCAGGGCCAGGTCGGTGCCCCCTATCCGCGTCCCCGACTGCGCGTGACGCCCGGCCTGGCGACTGTTTTTGGCCCCGCTCAAGCGAGTAATACGCAGGCCCCGCTCGCGCAGGAGCTGGCGTGCATGACGGGCACTCTCCGCCTCTTGCAGCCCTCGACAGCAGCGGCCATTGGCGTCCTGAGCCCGGTACTCAAAGGCTGGCATGCTCAGTCCTCCTGGGTAACGCGCAGCAATTCGTCGAGACTGGTCAGGCCTTCAAGTACCAGGCGCTGACCGTCCTGAAACAAACTGGCTGATCGTTGGCGCGCTTCCCGGGCCAGGTCCGGCTCACTGGCACCCTGGTGGATCAAGCCGGCCAGGGTCGGGGTGATGCTGATCAGTTCGTAGATCCCGGTGCGCCCGCGGTAGCCTTGCTGGCAGAGACTGCAGCCCTGGGCACGAAACAGGGTTGCAGTGGCATGGGCGTCGAGCCCGAGCCGAGCGCAGGTGGACAGGTCGGCGGGGTACGGCGCTTTGCAGTCGGCGCACAACGTGCGCAGCAGGCGCTGAGCCAATACACCGACCAGCGAGGACGCCAACAGGTAGGCGTCGACGCCCATGTCCACCAGCCGGGTGACCGCGCCGATGGCGCTGTTGGTGTGCAGGGTCGACAGCACAAGGTGCCCGGTCAGTGAGGCCTGCACGGCGATTTCGGCGGTTTCGTGATCGCGGATTTCGCCGACCATGACCACGTCCGGGTCCTGGCGCAAAATCGCTCGCAAACCACGGGCGAATGTCATGTCGGCCTTGGTGTTGACCGGCGTTTGACCGATACCCGGCAAGTGATATTCCACCGGGTCTTCGACGGTCAAAATGTTGCGGGTTTGGTGGTTGAGATGGCTGAGCGCGGCATACAGACTGGTGGTTTTGCCCGAGCCCGTGGGGCCGGTTACCAGGAAAATCCCGTGGGGCCGCGCCAGGATCTGTTCAAAGCGACCCAGGGTGTCGGCGGGCATGCCCAGGCATTTGAGGTCCAGGCGCCCGGCCTGCTTGTCGAGCAAACGCATGACCACGCGCTCGCCGTGGGCCGAGGGCAAGGTTGAAACCCTCACATCCACTTCATGCCCGGCCAGCCGCAGGCTGATGCGGCCATCCTGGGGCACGCGTTTTTCAGCGATATCCAGCCTGGCCATGACCTTGATCCGCGACACCAGCAAGTTGGCCAGTTCGCGCTTGGGCCTGAGCACTTCGCGCAATTGACCGTCGATGCGCATGCGCACCGACAGGTAATGCTCGAAGGTTTCAAGGTGTACGTCCGAGGCTTTCTCGCGCATGGCTTCGCGCAATAAGGCGTTGATCAGGCGAATGATCGGGGCGTCACCTTCTTGCTCCAGCAGGTCTGCGGTTTGCGGCACTTGCTCGGCCAGGCTCATCAGGTCGAGTTCGTCGTCCAGCCCTTGGGCCACCTGCTCGGCGGCGCTTTGCCCGGCGCTGTAGCTGCGCGCCAGATAGTCGCTGAAATGCGTATCCGACAGCCCCTGCACCACGACTGCATGCCCTGCGCAGCGCTGCGATTCAGCCAGTGCGGCCAAGGGTGTATCCGCGCGAATCCACAAGGTTGCCGGGGTGGTGGTAGCGTCCAGCAACACCCCTAAGCGTCGAGCGAAGCCGAAAGGCAAGCGTGTCATGGGCGAGCTGCTTTGGGCTGGAGCAGGTCGACCGTGGACGGGTCTTGCATGCTGCCTTCGAACATTTGCTGTGGATCGACGGGTAACGACAACGAGTTGTTACCTTTGGCGGCAGGCTGACGAAGGTTGCGCAATGCGTTGTAACGGCTTTCGCTGATCTCGCGAATATCGTGTTTGCTGCGCACAATGGTCGGGCGCAAAAAAACCATCAAATTGGTTTTGGTATGAGTGTCTTTGTTCCAGCGAAACAAGGCGCCCAAATACGGAATGCTGCGCAGTAACGGCACACCGCTTTGCTGGGT
>JBILYW010000334.1:0-4688 GCA_044377555.1 Pseudomonas sp. | reverse complement strand
CCAGCGGGGAAAAGACGAACATCTGGGGCGCTGAATAATAGGAATCGGACCAGTAGGCCGTAAACAGATCAGTCAATTGCACCCCGAACGAATAGACGCCCTGCATCTGCTCCAAGGTAAAGCGGTCACGCTGGCTGACCGTAAAGGGCAATGACTTGGCCGTATCACGGTTCTGAAACAAGCGTTCATCGCCCTGGCGCATCAACTCAATGTGCGAGCGCGGCTTATTGTCCATAGTCAGGCCGTTGCTGGACTGCCCGTAGCTCTCGGCAGCCGTGTGCAGAAAGTCTTCATGCTCATGAATGCTTTCCATCAGCCGCGCGAAGTGAAAGTCGACTTTCTCGGCCTCCTCCTGCAAGACCCTGTTGACGGCCCAATAGCTCATGCTCAACAGCAACAGGGCAAGCCCGGTCAACAGGAGCAGCAGTTTGTTGAGCCTCATTGAACTCAGTGCCAGTGCACCGAGACGTAACTTTGCTTGCTTCATCGTTCAGGGCCGTTGTTTTACCTGGCAGCAACTGCCGCCCGTGATACAGGGATAAGCGGAACAGGAATCGTCTGATGGGGTTCGCGCCTGCCAAATTGCATCCTGTGTAACACCTGCCGCGGCAAGCCGCGAACAGGGGGGGCAATAAAAAATGGATATCACACATCACTTGTTTGTAGAGGGCTTATCTCATGTTTCAAAAAATGGGCAAATACACCGCACTTTGTGGTTCTTCGCTGCTGATCGTGATGGCGGCTGCTAGCGCTCAAGCATCTGATGGCCAAGTTGAATTCACCGGTACCATCAACGACAACGCCTGCACCATCAACAGCGAAAGTGTGAAGAAGTCGGTCGATATGGGCCAGATCCGCATCGCCGACTTTGAAAACACCGTTGGCGCAACTGCTGGCTCCACGCCGTTCTCGATCTCCCTGGAGAACTGCAGCGGTTCGACCCTGAAAAACGCTTCCATCAAGTTCAGCGGCCAACAGGCCGGGACCGATGCAACCGTATTGGGCATGAGCGGCGACAACCAGGTATCTGGCGTTGGTATCCAGATCAACGACGCGCGTACTGGCAACAAACTGGCGCTGAACACCGCCAGCACCGATTACGTGCTGCGCCCTCAGTCCAACACCTTCGACTTCACGGCGTCCTATGTGCGCCTGGTTGCAGACACCGAAGCTGCGGGTGAAACCCCGGGCACTCGCGGTATCGGCACCGGTAAAGTCAATGCGCTGGCCAGCTTCGACGTGACCTACAAGTAATTCTGATTTGCAACGCAAGAGCCCGTGCCAATCGCGGGCTCTGGCGTTAACCAGAGGACACCCTCATGCGTTTAAAAGTTGCAGCCTTTTTGGCTCTGGCAGCAGGTTTTTGGCTGCCCCAGGTTCAAGCAGGGGTCAATGTGGGCTCCACACGGGTTGTTTACCAAAGCAAGGAAAAAGAAGCCAACCTGTCACTCTCAAACTCCGGCGAAGACGGCGTGCCGTATCTGGTGCAATCCTGGGTCAGCCCCTACGACAACCGGGATGAGAGCGCGGATGAATTTATCATCACCCCGCCCCTTTTTCGTCTGGACGCCAAGAGCCAGAACATTCTGCGGATCATTGCCACCAACGGGCAAAACCTGCCAACCGATAAAGAAAGCCTGTTTTTGCTCAATGTAAAAGCAATCCCGGCCATGAGTGCCGAACAGCGCAATCAGAACGTACTGCAGATTGCACTCAAGACCACCATCAAACTGTTTTACCGCCCGAGCGACTTGAAGGGCACGCTGCCAGAAGCTGTGGAAAAACTTCAATGGCGCGTCGAAGGGGGAAAACTGAGTGTGCAAAACCCGTCGGGGTTTAACGTTGTGGTCAGCGAACTGCTGATCAACAACAGCGCCAGTAAAGACATGCCTGAAGTAATCAGGCCTGGAAGCACCGTCACCACTCCAATACCGCTGAAAAACAGCGACACGCTTGTACTCAGCTACATCAACGAGTACGGCAGCACGGTCAAGGCAACAGCCGTTACCCCTCATTGACCATCGATTGAACAGCTGACTGGAAGGATACCCTCATGTTGCGATTGCGCATGTGCGCCTTCGCGCACCGAGTAAAGAGCTGGAGCACTCTGACCTTGAGTGCAGTCGGTCTCACTACCACTGTAGTGCACGCGGACTACAGCTTCGATTCTTCCTTTCTGGAAATTGGCGGTGGCAACAGTTCGGCAGAAGTAGCCGAGCAAGTCAAAGCCATGAGCCAGGGGCAGCTGCCCGGCATTTACCGGGTTGATCTGTCAGTGGATAGCCGGCTTGTCGAACAGCGCGACCTGCATTTCATTCGCGAAACCGCGAACCAGGTTTCGACTCCCAACGGCCTGTTTCCGTGCTTCAGCCTGCAAGCCCTGACGGATCTGGGGGTTGATCCCGCACGGCTGAAAAACGCCGATATCAGTACCGACAATTGTGTGTACTTCAACCGGGAACTCACCGGCGTCACCTATGACTACGACTTCAACAAGCAGCAACTCAACCTGCAAGTTCCCCAGGCCTATATCGGCAGCGTGCCATTCGAAACCCGACGCAAAACCTGGAGCGATGGCGAGCAAGTAGCCTTTGCCAACTACAGCTTCTCCGGCAGCAACTACGAGAACCAATACAGCAACCGCCAATCACAGTTCGGCAGTGTGCACAGCGGGATCAACAGCGGCGCCTGGCGCTTTCGCAACTTCTCGACCTGGCAAAAAGGCACCAACGTCGACGGCAACTGGAAGTCGGTGGACACCTATGTCCAGCGTGACTTGGGCAATATGATGGCCATCGCCACGGTGGGTGAAAGCGCTACCGATAGTGATCTGTTTGACACCATCTCTTATCGCGGCGTGAGCATTGCCTCAGACCTGGACATGCTGCCCGATGAGTCGCGCAACTTTGCTCCCGTGGTACGCGGCGTAGCCAATGGCCGCTCACTGGTGACATTGCGCCAGCGCGGCTATGTGATCAGCGAACAATGGGTCCCCTCCGGTCCGTTTGCTCTCAAGGACCTGTATTCGACATCAGGTAACGGCGATATCGAAGTCACGGTTGAGGGCCCCAATGGCGAGCGTCAGGTGTACGTTCAGTCGTTTTCGTCCGTACCGTACATGTTGCGTGAAGGCCAACAGAGCTATGCAGTGACAGCCGGACAATATCGCCCGGCAGGCGGTGCACTGGACTCGCAAAAGCCCGGTTTTGTGCAGGGAACCTACCGCCGAGGGCTGACTGAAGGCACCACACTGTTCGGCGGTACCATCGTCAGTGAGCAGTACCAATCGGCACTGCTGGGCTTCGCCCATGACTTCGCAGGGTTTGGTGCCATTTCGTTGGACGTGACCCATGCCATCAGCGACGACATGGGCCCCGAGGCCAAAACACTGTCGGGGCAGTCATATCGCTTTCGCTACTCCAAATCCATCGACCTGACTGATACCAGCTTCAGCCTGATCGGCTATCGCTACTCAACCAGCGGTTACTACAGCTTCAACGAGGCGATCAACGCTCGTTCCAACAACTCGCTCGCCCCCTATATCGATGAAACGCTCAATAACAGCCGTGCATTTTCCCCGTATCTGAGCGGCCATATGAAAAGCAGCTTTACCGCCAACGTGTCGCAACAATTCGGCAACTATGGCGGCATGTACGCCAACCTGACCAAGACCGATTACTGGAACCTGGCCAAGAGTAATACCTCGGTGCAGTTGGGCTACAGCTTCAGTGTCGGTAGCGCTTCTTACAACTTGGGCCTGGCGCAGAACAGCGGAATTGGCGATGACATTCGCAGCGTATCGGTGAGCGTCAGTATTCCGCTGGGCAATCCGGGCAGCAGCAGCCGTATAGGCTTGAGCACCAACCAGGACTCTGAGGGCAATGCCAGCCGTACGGCCACATTCAGCGGTTCTCAACTTCAGGACGATGCGCTGTCCTACAACCTGGGGGTCAACCAGCAAATCAGCGATGACGAGCGCGTGCTCGGCGGTTCGGTGGCGGCCCGTTACAACGCGGCCAATGCCATCTGGCACGGTTCCTACAACAAGGATCAAAACACACGCCAGACCGACTACGGCGTGGAAGGTGCGGTTGTGGCCATGCGCAACACCGTGATGTTCACCCAGCCTTTGGGCGAAACCAACATCATCGTGGCCACCCCCGGCGCCGCCGATGTCGGCGTACTGACCAAAAGCGGAATCAAAACCAACGGCAGTGGCTACACGATCATTCCTTCGGCCCAGCCATATCGCAAAAACAAGGTGTCACTCAACACCCACTCGCTTTCAGACAACACCGACATCGCGCACCTGGTTCAAGAGGTGACTCCCAATCGCGGCGCCTTTGTGCTGGCCAATTTCGAGACTCATAACGGCAGACGCCTGCTGATCAGTGTCAGCTCAAGCAATGGCAAGCCGGCTCCGTTTGCAGCCGAAGCCCAGCTTCTGAGCACTGAAGGTGCATTGCTAAGCAGTGCAATGGTAGCGGACAAGGGCCGGGTATTTATGACCGGCGTTCCGGACAAGGCGCGGCTGCTGATCAACGTCAACGGTCAGCCCTGGTGCGCCAGGGATTTGGACCTGAGTACCTACAACCTTTCAGAGACGGGCATCGGTCAACTGCAGATCCGTTGCGATGACACCTCGGCCATATAGGCAAAAACCCAAGGTATTCCTGATGCATGACTCA
>JBILYW010000332.1:0-4691 GCA_044377555.1 Pseudomonas sp. | reverse complement strand
TGAATACCGACGCCATCAAGCAAAGCACCAGCGCCATGACTCCCGAAGAAGTTGCGCTCTATACCGTGCGCGCACTCGACAAGAACAAGGCGATCATCATTCCAGGGCGACGCAACCGCTGGATAACCCGCATGCCGCGCCTGCTCTCACGCTGGATGACGCGAAAAATAGCCGCTTCGGTTAACAAATCCTACTGCCCTCGTTAACGAGGCTGGGCGTAACTGACTGCCCTGAGTACACTCAGACCGGACTTCACTCACGGAGACACAGCTTTGGATACTCTGTTTACCAAGATCATCAACCGTGAAATACCCGCCAGGATCATCTATGAAGATGATCAAGTGCTCGCGTTTCACGACATCGCACCACAAGCACCGATCCACTTTCTGGTTATTCCGAAAAAGCCGATTCGCACGCTTAACGATTTGACCGAAGAAGACAAACCGCTGGCCGGCCACATCCTGTTCACCGCGCAACGTCTTGCCAAAGAACTGGGCTGCGAAGACGGTTTTCGCGTGGTGATGAACTGCAATGAACAGGGCGGCCAAACGGTCTACCACATTCATATGCACGTGCTGGGTCAGCGCCAGATGAACTGGCCGCCGGGCTGATTGACCGATGATTCTGACGCGCGAGCCCCATGGCTCTCGCGTTCGCCCATGATCCAACGCAAACCCCAGCCGTCTGATTGGGGTAAACTGGCCGCCGTGATTTTTTCCGGAGGTAAGCATGACTACCCAACGTCACTACTCGCCGATTGACCGTCTTCTGTTACAAGCCGATACCGCCTTGCGCACCTTGCTGCCGTTCAGCGGCCAGCCCCATCGGCCATCGCCGGCCATCGTCAAGCCCGAGACCCAGCTGGACCCGCAGGCTACCCGCCATGTCGCCGGGCTGATGCGTATCAACCATACCGGCGAAGTCTGCGCCCAGGCCTTGTATCAAGGCCAGGCCCTGACCGCCAAGCTGCCGCGCATACGCGAAGCCATGGAACATGCCGCTGAAGAAGAAATCGACCACCTGGCCTGGTGCGAACAGCGTATCCGCCAATTGGGTAGTCATCCCAGCGTGCTGAACCCGCTGTTTTACGGCCTGTCCTTCGGCATCGGTGCAGCAGCAGGGCTGATTAGCGACAAGGTCAGTCTGGGGTTCGTGGCCGCGACCGAAGATCAGGTATGCAAGCATCTGAACGAGCATCTTGAGCAACTGCCCGCTGAAGATGAAAAATCGCGGGCGATTCTTGAGCAAATGCGTATCGACGAGGAGCAGCATGCCGAGTCGGCCCTTAATGCTGGCGGCTACCGTTTCCCTGCCCCGGTCAAGTTCGGCATGAGCCTGATGGCCAAAGTCATGACTAAAAGCACGTACCGCATCTGACACCCGCCATAAAAAAGGCGGCTACCTCTCGGTTAGCCGCCTTTTTTGTTGCCGAAAATTTACGCCATGTTGCGAGCGTAGAAAATTTCCAGCATTTCGTGCTTCACACGCTCAGTGACCTGCGCGCGCTGTTCAACCGACAGATTGCTGGTCGCATCGCCGAACAGGTAGTTATCCAGTTCGAACTCCTTGAGCAGCATCTTGGTGTGGAACAGGTTCTCTTGATACACATTCACGTCGGTCATCTGGTAACCGTCGCGAGTGTCTTCGGAAAGGTAGTTCTGGATCGAATTGATCTCGTGATCGATAAAGTGCTTTTTACCTTCCACATCACGGGTAAAACCACGTACGCGGTAGTCGACAGTCACGATATCCGAATCAAACTGATGGATCAGATAGTTGAGAGCTTTAAGCGGTGAAATAACGCCGCACGTCGACACATCAATATCCACGCGGAATGTTGCAATACCGTCTACCGGGTGAATCTCCGGATAGGTATGAACCGTGATATGACTTTTGTCGAGATGAGCCAGGATGGTCTCGGGCAGCGGACCTGGGGACTCTTCGATCTGGCTTTCGGTAGGAATCACCGGCTGCTCGGAAATCAGAATAGTCACACTGGCACCTTGGGGATCGTAATCCTGACGGGCGATGTTCAGGATGTTGGCACCAATGATATCAACCACATCTGTAAGGATCTGCGTCAGGCGTTCTGCGTCGTACTCTTGATTGATGTACTCAACGTATGCCTGCTGGTCTTGCGGGGTTTCCGCATAACAGATGTCATAGATGTTGAAGCTCAAGGTCTTTGTCAGGTTATTGAACCCGTGGAGCTTGAGTTTGCTTTTCACCGTTATAAAACTCTCTATGTCGATGCGGCTCGGCCGCGTGATCCAGCATGCCCGTCAAGTGCGTAGGACGCACCTGCGTAGGACGGTTAACACCTCTTCGCGATGGCGATTTTGGTTATCTGTTCGGACATGCGGCCGGGAACTACCCCCGCCACTACCCTGAAAAAAGTGGCGCATTATGCAGACGTCAGCGACTGTTCGCCAGAGTCTGCATCGCATTTATGAAAATTGAATGTCCACTCACGCCAACTCAACAATTTCATAGTCATGACTGATGGCAACACCTGCTGCGCCCAGCATGATCGACGCCGAGCAATACTTCTCGGCCGACAGCTCGATGGCACGTTTGACCTGGGCCTCTTTAAGGCCGCGGCCCTTGACCACAAAGTGCAGGTGAATCTTGGTGAATACCTTTGGATCTTCAGTGGCGCGCTCGGCTTCCAGGAAGGCTTCGCAGCTCTCAACTGCCTGACGCGACTTCTTCAGAATGCTGACAACGTCAAAGTTGCTGCAACCACCGAGCCCCAGCAACAGCATTTCCATCGGGCGTACACCCAGATTGCGACCGCCGCTTTCAGGCGGACCGTCCATCACAACAACGTGACCACTGCCTGATTCGCCCAAAAACATGGCTTCGCCAGCCCATTGAATGCGTGCCTTCATCGCCCAGACTCCACTGTTTTAAAAGGGGCGCCAGCTTAGCACAGGGCCCGAAATCGATAACTCGCTACACTGAAGCGTTTCTCTAACAACACACTCAGAAAATTCTACAAACCCCGTAGAACCTGTCTGGTAAGCTGGCGCCAAATCGCTGGCGCCTGCCAGCAAACGCTCTATATAAAAATAGATCCAACCCTTACTGTGCAAGCTTTTCGGGATACAACCATGGTTGCCCTTACTCCCATACCAAAGATCAAGAACCTCGACAAATTTTTGACTCATTGCCAACGCAAACGCTACCCGTCCAAGAGCAATATCATCTGCGCCGGCGAGTCCTCGCACACCCTGTTCTTCATTATCAAAGGCTCAGTAACAGTTTTGATTGAGGACGAGGAAGGTCGCGAAATGATCATCGCTTATCTCAACTCTGGTGACTTTATTGGCGAGCTGGGCCTGTTTGAGCAAGCAGGGCAGGAGCAGACACGCAGTGCATGGGTTAGGGCCAAGACCGAGTGCGAAGTTGCAGAGATCAACTATCAAAAATTCAGAGAATATACTCAGCAAGAACCAGAAATTCTTTACGCGCTTAGTGGCCAAATAGCACAGCGCCTGCGTAACACTACGCGCAAGGTCGGTGATCTGGCGTTCTTTGATGTCACGGGAAGGGTCGCTCGTTGCCTGCTGGAGCTCTGCAAGCAACCCGATGCCATGACTCATCCGGATGGCATGCAAATAAAAATTACCCGTCAGGAAATTGGCAGGATCGTTGGCTGTTCACGGGAGATGGTAGGACGCGTGCTCAAGGGGCTGGAAGAACAGAACCTGGTGAGCGTCAAAGGCAAGACCATGGTGGTATTCGGAACACGTTAAGGCTTTAGCAGGGGCGCCAGGATCTGTTGATAACTGGCACTCAAGCGCTCAAAGAAGTCGGGCGCCGCAAACACTTCATGCAACGCTATATGGCTGTCGGCCCGGCAGCGCTGCTCCAGTTCACACAACTGATTGAAGCGGTTAACCGCGGCCACCATCGACTCACGCTCGTCTTCTACCAGTAACGCACCGTGTACCAAGCCGACAGGGCGCTGCCCACCTTGGCTCTGGCGCCAGCGCTGAGCGGTGCCTACCAGTTTTCGTGCGTTTAGATTGACGTTGAAACGGCCATCACAAAAGGCGCCTTCAACCTCCCCCAACGATGCAGCCCCACCCAACTGGGTCAGCAAATCACAAACGGGTTCGCACAAGCGCCGGTACGCGGCTTCGATTCGGCCGTGATCGCCTTCACTGCGCAAAGGTGCGTAGACCAGGGCGATGTTGATCGTCGAGGCCGACTGAGGAACCGGCTCGCCGCCCGTCTCACGCAACAGGATGGGCCAGCCGCTGGCTGCCAGCTCGACGCTGGCCTGATCAAAGCCCGGTAAACGGCTCAAGCGCCGCGGCATGACCAAGGCCCGATCCGTGGGTTGCCAGAACAACACTCCCGCCTCTATTTCCCCGGCGCAAACCGAGGCCAGCAAATCCTGCTCGGCTTTAAGACCCGCTTCGACGGTGAGGTGTTTGATCAGAGGCATGCGAATCCTTTCGAGCGCAGAACAACAATGACTGTGGGAGCGAGCCTGCTCGCTCCCACCGGTAGTTTTGCGAGTCAGTCCAGCGTCGAACCGGTTACCTGTAAAGCCCGCTCCGGGAAGAACAAGCGCTGCAGTTCATTACCCGGGTTCTCGGCACGCATGAAGGCCTCGCCAACCAGGAACGAATAGACCTCGCTGATTTCCATCAGTTCGACATCGGCACGGTTAAGAATTC
>JBILYW010000331.1:0-4696 GCA_044377555.1 Pseudomonas sp. | reverse complement strand
GCCCAAAAAATCCCGACCAAAAACGGTGTCTCCGTGAGCGTCAATGCCCAAGACATCAGCCGGGCCGTTAATGCGCTGGAGGCGGCCGGGTTACCCCGGGCTACGCGATCCACGCTGGGCGAAATCTTTCGCAAGGAGGGGGTGATTTCTACGCCCCTGGAAGAACGCGCCCGCTACATCTACGCCCTTTCGCAAGAACTCGAAGCCACGCTGTCAAAAATTGACGGGGTCATTGTGGCGCGAGTGCATGTGGTGCTCCCTGAACGTATTGCTCCGGGGGAGCCTGTTCAGCCGGCGTCTGCTTCCGTGTTTATCAAGCACGACACGCGGCTTGACCCGGACAGTATTCAATCTCGCGTGCGTCGGCTGGTTGCCAGCAGCATTCCGGGCATGGCCACGGCGATAGATAACCCGCAAAAAATAACGACGGTGTTTGTGCCCTCGACGGCGTTTGAAGAGAAACAACAGTTACTCTTTTTCGGCCCCTTTCTGGTGCCTGAACACAACCTTGGGTTCTGGAAGACCGTCGTTGTCAGTGTTGTGACCGGGCTCAGCCTGATAGTGATCGCGCTTGCCATCGGGCTGTACAGCTTCTTGCGATTACACAAAAAACCGGAACCCGCCGGGCGCACGTCATGAACGAAACAGACTTATGGGTTCAGTGGTGGTCATCCGCCTGGCATCACGCTCACCCGGACTGGCACTGCGTCGATGATGCGATATGGCCTCCTGCGCTAATCCGCAATCGCCATATTTGCCTGAGCAAGGCGCTGGCGATAGAACCGTGCCTGCCCTGCCGCCCCACGCCAGCCTTGCTTCGTCTGGTCCTTGCACCGCCGGGGCAAAAGGATTTCATCCTGGCGCTGGCGAATTGCATATGCCGCCCCGCATATCCGGGGCCGCTGGATACAGACGGGCATCTCTGGTGCCAACGCCTTGCCGGGGCGCTCCACACACCGGCCTGGCTCAATCAGTCCGACGATGCATTACACCTGCTCAAAGCATGGGTTGAACCGCCAGTGTGGCAACGCCTGCGACTGTGTTTTACACGCTCCCGAGTCATGGCCCTCGAACAAGCCCCCTCCCCCCCCATAGCCCCGTCCAGGCTCGACGTCTTTTGGCAAGCGGTGCTCTGGCGCGCGCATTTCCACCCAGGTTAACGACCATGCTCTTTCGACGCAAAATTGAACTGCGACCAGGCACTCCCGGCTTGCCGCAAACGCTGATTACTCGACAACAACTCATTGATTGCGGCCAGGTCAACGAGGTGCTGGCCCGCGCCCGCGCCCAGGCAGTCGAACTGCTGCGCAACGCGCAAGAAGCCTCTGATGCTCTGCTTGAAAACGCCCGATGCGAATTCTGGCAACAGGCCAATGGGCAACTCGAGCGCTGGCAAATGGAGCACGCCACCCTGTGCGAAGAGCTGGAGTCCAGCGCCAGCCAGGTGGTCAATCAGGCCCTGCGTCATTTACTCGATGACATGCCGCCACCGGCACGTATCACCGCCCTGCTTGAGCAACTGGTGCGCGCTCAATGCCCGCCGTTGAATGCGACATTACGTTGCCATCCGCAGGCGCGTGAAGATGTCCAGCAATGGCTAAACACCCGCGCAGACAGCGTGTGGCAGCTGCAAACAGATGAGCGACTCGACCCGCTGACCCTCGCACTGGTCACGGCACAAGGGGACTTGCGCATCGATTGGCCTGGGACCCTCGAAAACCTGCTGCTGCCCGCTGATAATCATGGAACCGATGAAGCACTGCCCGCCACTGAGTAACCAACATGATCAAGTGGAGGTTGTATGGCTTCGTTCGAAAGTATCCAGCGCCGGATTGATTTGCGCTTTGCCCAGGCCCAGAAAAATATGGACGAGATCGCCTTGAGCAACCAGGGCGGCCGCGAAGACATGATGGCCTTTCTTGAGGCCTCACGAAAAATGGCGACCGCCACGTTTTCTCTTACCGAGCAAACACGTCTCAAGCACAGCCTGACCAAAAGCATTATTGATGCGGTGCAGTAGCGTGTTCGGAGTCAAGTACGCTTGCCGGCTCGTTCTGTTGGCGCAGGTTTGCATATTGATCCCCCAGGCCACGGCCGCGATCCCCGAGGACTGGAAAAAAACGCCCTACGCCCATGAAGCCACGAACCGGCCGTTGCGTGATTTCCTGGAGGACCTTGTTCAGACCCTTGGCCTGAAGCTACAAATTGACGGCCAGTTGCAGGGCATGGTGCATGGCAAGCTGCGCTCCGACAGCCTGAAGGCCTTTGTGGACCGGCTGGCTCTGGAGCACCGCTTCCAATGGTTCGTCTACAACAACACGCTCTACATCAGCTCACTGGACCAACAAGCATCCGTACGCCTTGAGGTCGCCGACAACACCGTCGCCGACTTGAAGCAGGCACTGACTCATATGGGGCTATTTGATGACCGGTTCGGCTGGGGTGAATTGCCTGACCTCGGTGTGGTGCTCGTTTCGGGCCCCAGGCGCTACATAGAACAAATAAAGCAGTTCAGCCGCAAACGAACAGAGCCTGACGACAAGCAGGAAGCTCTGGCATTCGCGCTCCAGTTTGCCAACGCCGCTGATCGCCAGATCGACTACCGGGGCGAGAAGCTGACGGTTCCAGGTATCGCCAGCCTGTTGCGCGGCCTTCTCGATGCAAAAACATCGACTTTTTCCGGGCCTGAGCCCATTGCGGTCACCCACTCATCACTGTCTGGCGCAGCCCCGCAACCCGGCAGCCCTTTCTCAAACAGCCCCCCGCCCGCCCCTCAAGGCCCGTTGGCACCCACCACCGGGAGTCGCATTCGGGTCGAAGCGGACGTGCGCAATAACAGCGTTCTGATCTACGACTCCCGCAAGCGCCAGGCGCTGTATCAAACATTGATCAACCAGCTCGATACCCCACGCAAACTGGTGGAAATAGACGCCGTAATTCTCGACATTAACCGCACCCAGCTCAAACAACTGGGGATGAACTGGGGGTTTCAGAACCGTCGTTTCCAGGTCAATCAAAACAACCTGCCCGGCGTCGGCAACTCGTCCTTTTCTGCGGCGCGCATGGACCGGTTCACTGCGGATATAAAAGCACTGGAAGAACGCGGGCTGGCAACAGTGGTGTCCAATCCTTCAATCATGACGCTGGAGAACCAGCCCGCCGTTATCGATTTTAATCGCACGCAATACATCAAGGCCGTGGGCGAAGGCGTAGCCAACATCATGCCGGTCACCGCCGGCACCAGTTTTCAGGTCATACCCCGTGTGATCACAGCCAATGGCAAGAATCAGATCCATTTGATTATCGATATAGAAGACGGCACTTTTTCCGATACCCCCACAGAACCTTCAACGCCGGATGTTCGCAAAGGCAAGGTCAGCACTCAGGCCGTGATCGCCGAAAAACAGTCACTGGTCATTGGCGGCTTTCATGTGGCGGACGAAGTCGACAACCTCAACAAAGTACCGCTGTTGGGAGATATCCCCCTGCTGGGCAAGCTGCTGTTTTCATCCTCGGAGACCACGAAAAGCCGCCGGGAACGATTGTTTATTTTGACCCCACGTCTCATTGGCGATCAGCTCGACCCCGCACGTTACCTGCCGCAATCAGATCAGGCTCTTCTGGAATCCGCAGCGGCGCCGCTGGCACGGCGTTATGCGCAACACCTGCCCGTGATCAAGCGCGCCGATGTCGCGGACACCTTGGCCAATCTGGTCCAGGGCCGCGTGCCCAAAGGCTTCGCGGCCATGCCGATGCCCTCCGTGGCGGACGCCTGGTGCAAGCCACCTGTTTTTTTGAAGGTCGAGCCCGGGAAAAGCCAGTGGTACGAAAGCCTGCATTACAACGTGGCCGTTATTGTCTTGCACAACCAAAGCGACAACCGTGTACGCATCGATGAAAGCGAATGCAGTAACGAGCGCACCCTCGCGGTCAGTGTCTGGCCAACCCCTTGGCTGGCCCCCGGAGAAAAGGCAGAAGTGCTGATTGCCACACGTCCCACCGGTGGGGATGAGCTTATGGCTGTACCTCGACCGTCCTTGCTCATACCCTCCCGGAGTGTCACCCGATGAGCCGCTGGATGACCGCTGCCATAGCGGCCGGGATCGTACTGATGCTTCAAGGGTGTACGCCCCACTGCCGGGGTGATTCGTGCTCTCGACCGGAGTCCGGCGCCAGCGCACTGGTGATCTGGTGGCCTGCGCAAATGCGCGTCGAAACAGGCCCGAACGCAGCGCAGCCCGACCATCTGGTTGTCCCCCTTGAACCCTGAACAGGCCTGACAACCCATTACTCGGCACGTCCTCCTCACATGAATAAAACCATGCATCTGCTGGCAGCACTGAGTCAGCAACTCAACGTCAACTTGCAACTGGAAAGTGGCGTGTGCGCCCTGTTCGACAGTCACGATCAGGAAGTGTGCGTCATCGAACTGCTCCCCCAAGGCAGCAGTGCAGTGCTGCATTGCACAATCGACATTCCCCACCCTGTTTCCGGGCACTACCGCCGGCTGCTAACGCTCAACTTTCAACCCAACCTGCTGCACGGTTGCTGGTTGGCGCTGGATGAGGACGATACCGTGCGCCTGTGCGCTCAGTGCCCGATTGAATTACTGACGGAGCGCACTTTTTGCCAGTGGGTCACCGGTTTTATTCAGCAAGTGGCTGATACACGCCTGTTGCTGGACCAATCTGCCTGA
>JBILYW010000330.1:0-4698 GCA_044377555.1 Pseudomonas sp. | reverse complement strand
GGATGCCGACCTGCTCAACACCTGGAGCCAGAAACTGGTCACGGCGCTGTCCAACCAGCCTGAGCTGGCCGACGTGGCCAGCGACCTGCAAGACAAGGGCTTGCAGGTGTATCTGGTGATTGACCGCGATGCTGCCTCGCGCCTTGGGGTGTCGGTGGCCAATATCACCGACGCGCTGTACGACGCGTTCGGCCAGCGACAGATCTCGACCATCTACACCCAGGCCAGCCAGTACCGCGTGGTCTTGCAGGCCAGGGATGGCGAGAAAATCGGCCCCCAGGCCCTTGACCAGATTCACGTCAAAACCACCGATGGCGGCCAGGTGCGCTTGTCGAGCCTGGCCCGGGTCGAAGAGCGTCAGGCGCAACTGGCAATCTCCCATATCGGCCAGTTCCCCTCGGTGATGGTGTCGTTCAACCTGGCTCCCGGCGTTGCCCTGGGGCAAGCGGTGGAGCTGATTGATCAGGTGCAAAAGGACATCGGCATGCCGGTGGGGGTCAAGACCGAATTCCAGGGCGCGGCCCAGGCGTTCCAGGCTTCGCTGTCGAGCACCTTGCTGCTGATCCTGGCGGCGGTGGTCACCATGTACATCGTGCTTGGTGTGCTCTACGAGAGCTACATCCACCCGATCACCATTCTCTCGACCCTGCCCTCGGCGGCGGTCGGTGCCTTGCTCGCGCTGATCCTCAGTGGCAATGACCTGGGGATGATCGCGATTATCGGCATCATCCTGCTGATCGGTATCGTGAAAAAGAACGCGATCATGATGATCGACTTCGCCCTCGATGCTGAACGCAATCAGGGCATGGCGCCCGAGCAGGCCATTTATCAGGCGGCGCTGCTGCGTTTCCGTCCGATCCTGATGACCACCCTGGCCGCGCTGTTTGGTGCCGTGCCGCTGATGCTGGCCACCGGTTCCGGCGCTGAACTGCGCCAGCCGTTGGGCCTGGTGATGGTCGGCGGTTTGCTGGTGAGCCAGGTGTTGACCCTGTTCACCACGCCGGTGATCTATCTGTACTTCGATCGACTGGGCCGCCGCTGGCGGGGTGACGCAGCCAGCGCTGAGCAGGCCCCGGCATGAACCTGTCCGGCCCTTTCATCAAGCGCCCGGTAGCGACCATGCTCCTGAGCCTGGCAATCATGTTGCTGGGCGGGGTGAGCTTTGGTTTGCTGCCGGTGTCGCCTTTGCCGCAAATGGACTTTCCGGTGATCGTGGTTTCGGCCAGTTTGCCGGGGGCCAGCCCCGAGGTCATGGCGTCCACCGTTGCCACGCCGCTGGAGCGTTCCTTCGGCGCGATTGCCGGGGTCAACACCATGAGCAGCCGTTCGAGCCAGGGCTCGACGCGGGTGATTTTGCAGTTCGATCAGGACCGCGACATCAATGGCGCGGCCCGGGAAGTGCAGGCAGCGATCAACGCTTCGCGCAACCTGTTGCCCAGCGGCATGAAAAGCATGCCGACCTACAAAAAGGTCAACCCGTCACAAGCGCCGATCATGGTGCTGTCGCTGACCTCCGATGTCCTGTCCAAGGGCGAGCTTTACGACCTGGCCTCGACCATTCTGTCCCAAAGCCTGTCCCAGGTGCCGGGGGTGGGTGAAGTGCAAATCGGCGGCAGTTCGCTGCCGGCGGTGCGTATCGAGCTGGAACCGCAACTGCTCAACCAGTACGGCGTGTCCCTGGATGACGTGCGCAACACCATCGCCAATGCCAACGTGCGCCGCCCCAAGGGGGCGGTGTCCGACGGCGATCGCAACTGGCAGATCCAGGCCAACGACCAGCTGGAAAAAGCCAAGGATTACGAACCGCTGATCATCCGTTACCAGGATGGCGCGGCCCTGCGCCTGAGCCATGTGGCCAAGGTCAAGGACAGCGTTGAAGACCGCTACAACAGTGGTTTTTTCAACAACGATGCGGCCGTGTTGCTGGTGGTCAACCGCCAGGCCGGGGCCAACATCATTGAAACCGTGAACGCGATCAAGGCCCAGTTGCCGGTCTTGCAGGCGGTACTGCCGGCCAGCGTGCAACTGAACCTGGCGATGGACCGTTCGCCGGTGATCAAGGCCACGCTGCACGAAGCCGAGATGACCCTGCTGATTGCCGTGGCGCTGGTGATTCTGGTGGTGTTCCTGTTCCTGGGGAACTGGCGTGCTTCGTTGATCCCGACCCTGGCAGTTCCGGTTTCCCTGGTTGGCACTTTCGCCATCATGTACCTGTACGGGTTCTCGCTGAACAACCTGTCGCTGATGGCCCTGATCCTGGCCACCGGTCTGGTGGTGGACGATGCCATCGTGGTGCTGGAGAACATCTCGCGGCATATCGATGACGGTATCGCCCCGATGAAAGCGGCGCTGCTGGGCGCCAAGGAAGTCGGCTTTACCCTGCTGTCGATGAACGTCTCGCTGGTGGCGGTGTTCCTCTCGATCCTGTTTATGGGCGGGATCGTCGAAAGCCTGTTCCGCGAGTTTTCCATCACCCTGGCGGCCTCGATTGTGGTGTCGCTGGTGGTGTCGCTGACCCTGACCCCGATGCTCTGCGCGCGTTGGCTCAAACCCCATGTGCCGGGCACCGAAAACGCCATGCAACGCTGGAGCATGCGTCTTAACGAACGCATGGTCAGCGGTTATGCCCGCAGCCTGGACTGGGTATTGCGCCACCAGCGCCTGACGCTGTTCAGCCTGCTGGTGACCATTGGCGTCAACGTGGCGCTGTACGTGGTGGTGCCCAAAACCTTTATGCCGCAACAGGACACCGGGCAACTGATCGGTTTTGTGCGCGGTGATGACGGCCTGTCGTTCAGCGTAATGCAGCCCAAGATGGAGATTTTCCGCAAGGCGGTGCTGGCCGATCCTGCGGTCGAGAGCGTTGCCGGCTTTATCGGCGGCAACGGCGGCACCAACAACGCCTTTATGATCGTGCGCCTCAAGCCGGTATCGGAGCGCAAGGTGTCTTCGCAAAAGGTCATTGAGCGCCTGCGCGAAAACATGCCCAAGGTGCCCGGTGGCCGCCTGATGCTGATGGCCGACCAGGACTTGCAGTTTGGCGGCGGACGCGAGCAGACCAGTTCGCAATACTCCTACATCCTGCAAAGCGGCGACCTCGGCGAACTGCGCACCTGGTACCCGAAAGTGGTGGCTGCGCTTAAAGCCCTGCCCGAGTTGACAGCCATCGACGCCCGCGAAGGCCGTGGCGCGCAGCAAGTGACACTGGTGGTTGACCGCGATCAGGCCAAGCGCCTGGGCGTGGACATGGACATGGTCACTGCCGTGCTGAACAACGCGTACAGCCAGCGGCAGATTTCCACCATCTACGACAGCCTGAACCAGTATCAAGTGGTGATGGAGGTCAACCCCAAATACGCCCAGGACCCCGAAACCCTGAATCAGGTGCAGGTCATCACGGCCGATGGCCAGCGGATTCCGTTGTCGGCCATCGCCCACTACGAAAACAGTTTGCAGAACGACCGGGTGGAGCACGAAGGCCAGTTTGCATCGGAGACCATTTCGTTTGACATGGCCCCCGGAGTAACGGTGGAGCAGGGCACCACGGCCATTGAGCACGCCATCGCCAAACTCGGCTTGCCCGAAGAGGTGATTGTGAAAATGGCCGGTACCGGAGATGCCTTTGCCGCCACTCAAAAGAGTCAGCCGTTCATGATTTTGGGGGCGTTGGTGGCGGTGTATCTGGTGCTGGGGATTCTCTATGAGAGCTACATCCACCCGCTGACCATTCTCTCCACCTTGCCCTCGGCGGGGGTGGGTGCCTTGCTCAGCATCTACCTGACGGGGGGCGAGTTCAGCCTGATTTCGCTGTTGGGGCTGTTCCTGCTGATTGGCGTGGTGAAGAAAAACGCGATTCTGATGATCGACCTCGCGCTGCAACTGGAACGGCATTCGGGCCTTGGCCCGCAAGAGTCGATCCGCAGCGCGTGCCTGCAACGCTTGCGGCCGATCCTGATGACTACCCTGGCCGCCATGCTCGGCGCCTTGCCGTTGATGCTCAGTACCGCCGAAGGCGCGGAAATGCGCCAGCCCCTGGGCCTGACCATTATCGGCGGGCTGCTCCTGAGCCAGATCCTGACCCTTTACACCACCCCGGTGGTTTACCTCTATCTCGACCGCATGCGCCATCGCTTCAACAAATGGCGCGGCGTGCGCACTGATGCTGCTCTGGAAACTCCGCTATGACCTCTCGTTTGCTTGATTTTGCCCCGGCCTTGTCGTCCCAACGCTGGGCGCTTGCCCGCGGCTCGCGCTTGCTGGGCCTGGCGTTATCAGGCCTGTTGCTCAGCGCGTGCGCGATTGGCCCCGACTACCAGCGCCCGGAGGCAGCGTCGCCCGCCCAATATAAAGAAGCCGCAGGCTGGACCCAGGCCAACCCAAGCGATGCACTGGAGCGTGGCGCGTGGTGGGAGCTGTATGGCGACCCGCAGCTCAACGGGCTGGTGGAGCAACTCAACAGTGCCAACCAGAGCGTGGCCCAGTCCGAAGCGCAGTTTCGCCAGGCGCAAGCCCTGGTGCGCAGTGCGCGCGGGGCTTTCTTGCCGAGCGCCGACTTGAGCGTGGGTAAAACCCGCTCCAGCCAGGGCACTGGCAGCTCCAACTCAAGTTTGACCAGCTCCAGCAGCGGGATTCGAGACACCCTGAACGCCCAGGTCGGTGTGAGTTGGGAAGCCGATGTATGGGGCAAGTTGCGTCGCG
>JBILYW010000329.1:0-4703 GCA_044377555.1 Pseudomonas sp. | reverse complement strand
CCGTACTTGCCGCCTTCGGTTCCCCAGTTCGGGCCAACCCAGACACAACGGGTGCCATTGGCGGCAATGTCCTTGGTCAACCCGGTGGTTTGCTGCCACAACCAGGCTTTGGGGAACGCCGGTTTGGTGTAACTGGCCATGGTGTCGCCCATGACAATCAGCACCAGATCCGGCTTGTCGGTGGCCAGCAACTGACTGATCGGTACTGTCGCGGCCTTGCCGCCCAGTACCACTGCCTTTTCCGTACCCCGGCGCTCGGCACCGCCACACGTGCCCGGTGTGGCTTTGAGCCAGTCACCGGCGTTGGCGCCGCAAATGCCCAGGGTGTGTACTTTCGCACCCTGAGCCACCAGGTCGTTGTGCAGAGTGGCGATCAAGTAATCAGGCGTCGCCAGATGGCTGTCGCCGATCATCAAAATTGTCATGCCCGCGAGAATCGATGCTGCCACGGTGAAAGCTCCTGCTGCTTAATTTGAAGAATACGGAGAAAGGTAAGGACTGACCGGCATCGGCATGCGCCCGGTGAAATCTTCAAACATGTAGCGCAGGTATAAACCGCCGGTCCATTGTTTGTAGTCCTGGGCGTTGTCCATCCCGAAACTGCCGCCCAGGAAGTAGTTGTTGCCCAGGCGGTACTCTGCCGCCGCGCCAAGGTTGTAACCAATGCCGGTTTTGTTCTGGCCCGAATAGCGGGTCGCCAGGCTGGTACCGGAGGCGGCATAGACTTGCGAGACCTGTTCCAGCGAGGCTTGCATGCCGCTGTCGTTCGGGAAGTACGGTGTCGAATCCTGCTCGATATGCTGCAAGCCCACAGAGCCTCTGAGCGTGTAACTCAGGCGGTCGGTGCGTTGCGACCAACTGACGGGGACGCCGATGGAAAAGAAGTTCTGCGGGCTGAAGTAGCCACCGTTGCCGTAAGTGAAATTGCCCTGATTGTTGTCATAGCTGATGGCTGTGACCCCCAGGCCGGTGGTCAGCTGACGGCTGTCGTCGTTGAGCAGATACCAGTAAATCCCGCTGCCGCCTTCAACCCGGGTGTTGTCCTTGACGTTGTGGCCCAGCAATTTGTACAGGCCCGCGTAGCCGTACACGCCATAGTCACCGTTGTCATAGCCCAGTTGCAGGCGCCCGCCATTGGCGGTGACGCCACCCCATTTGAGACCACTGCGGGCATCCTCGGCACCGGCAAAGGACACCAGGCTGTCGTTCACGGCACGTCGCGACAGGCTGGCACCGTAACGCAAATGACTGCCTTCGCTGAATGGGCGATCAATGCTGACGCCACCCACGGCTGAGCTGTAAAGGAACCCCATGGGGCTCACCCCCAGATCGGCCTTGAGGCCCAGCGACGGCATCTCATAAGCCACGGCCAAACCCACGCCCGTGTCTTTCTGGCGCCCGGCAGAACCGTTGAGGTCGCCAAGTGCGGCGTTCAATTGATCGGCATCGGGGTTGGTCGCAAGCAAGTCGCTCACGGCGGCTATTTGCACATCGTTCGGCCCGCCAAACCGGGTTCTGGCCGAGTCTTTCACGGCGCCGGCATTCAACGACACCGGGGTCACGCGCAGGGCAATGCGGTCATCGCCCACCGGCATGCTGATTTCCAGCGGTGTCTCGACATCGGTGATTTTGCTCAGGCCCGACTCGCTGTCGTTGGTACGAAGGGTCACCCCTTGAGTGATGCGCGGGCTGCGTTCCTGCCTGATCTGGTCAAGGGCACTTTGCATCGACTTGCGCGCCTCGGCCTGCGGGTCGAGCGGACGGGCCACAGCCACAGGACTGGCGTCATCAAAACCGCCGCGCAACGGCTCGGTTTCGGTGGCCGCGGCGCCAAGTTGCATCTGGGCCGGTTCGGGGATCTGCGAAAGGCTGGCTTCGGACATCCGCGACTGGCTGCGCTGCCCGGACGTGCCCACAAAGGGGTTGGCGGCGACAGTTCCGGCAAAAGGGTTGGCATCTGCCTTGACCGGCGCCTGCAACGCCAGCGCACGGGCGTAAAGTTCCCCTGCTTTCGCGTTCTTGCCCTGGGCCCGAAAAATAGCCGCCGCACTGGCGAGCACCATGGCATCGTTCGGGGCCAGTTCGAGGGCTTTTTCGGTGGCCTTTTCAGCCCCACGATGATCGCCGGATTTGCTCAAGGCCTGAGCCATCCCAACCTGCAACCGGGGATCGTCCGGGGCTTTGGCCAGTAGCGGCCGATACAGCTCAATGGCTTTTGCGCTGTTGCCGCTGGCCAGATACATGCGCGCCAGGGCGCCTGCCGCCACCGGGTCGTTCGGCCGCCGGGCCAGAGCCGGAGCCAGCGTGTCATAAGCGGCGACCAGATCGCCCTTCTCACGCAACAGATCGGCCTGGCGCACGGTGTACAGATACAGCACTTCTTCGTAGCTACGCTGGTCGGCCGGGGTCAGCGGCTGGCGCTGCAGCTCATGCAAAAGCTGGCTGACCTGCTCATCGTCACCGGTTTTGAGCAGCACGCCGGCATAGGCCAGACGCAAGGCCGGAGGCGGGTTGCTGCTTTGCGCGATGGCGTTGCGCAACATTGATAACCCGTGCTCCGAGTCCCCCGCGTCGACGTAAGCCAACGCCAGCACTCCCATGGATTGCGGTTTGCCATTGGCCAACAGTTCGGCACGACGCAGTAACGTCAGCGCCTGGGTTGCGTTGCCCTGTTTGGCCAGGGTGGTGGCCTGGCTCACCAGTGCTTGCATTTGAACTTCACTGGCCAGTTGCTGCATGGCCGTAGTGCGCTGGCTGAGAGGAATTCGGTCCAGGGTGCCTTGCGCGCGCGTCCATTCACCCAACTGGCTCGACAGCAAGGCGCTGGCAAACAGGGCCTCCGGGCGGGGCGGGCTTGCCTTGAGCAGTTCGTCCATGGTCTGGCGGGCCAGGTCCGGGTTTTTTGCCTGCAGGTAATACAGCGCCAGATCGTAGCGTGTCCAAACGCCTTGCGGATCGTTGCGCACCGCTTCTTTCTGCGCCGCAATCGCACCCTTGAGATCGCCGCTGCGCTCGGCATTTTTTGCCTGCCCCGCGGCCACCGCTGCGTGCAACGGGCGCATATCGCCAAGGCGTTGCTGCTGGGCCGGGGTCAACGCCTCGACCATTTTCAATGCCTGGCTGGCCTGACCGTTTTGCGCCATCACGGTGATCAGCCCCAACATCGCGTCAGGGTTGTCACTGTCCAGGGTCAGGGCCTGACGATAGCTGGCCTGGGCATTGTCCAGCTGATTCTGTTCGGCCTGCACTGCACCGAGGGCGATGTAACCATCCGCCTGACGCGGATTGCCGGCAATGGCTTGCTGCAACAGACCACGGGCTTTTAACAGGTCATTGGTGGCCCTGGCCCTTTCGGCCCGGTCTAGCAGGCTCCAGTAGCGATTGCCGTCCAGCGCCGCTTGCCAGCGTGGATTACCGCCACGGCCGATGGCACGACTGAGCAGTTCATTGGCGTCGTCGAAGCGCCCCTGACGCTGGCGGACCACGCCGAGGCCGCCGAGGGCGTCGCTGTCGCTGGCCTGCTCTTTGAGCCGTGCCAGGAACGCTTGCTCGGCAGCGTCCAGCTGATTGTCTTGCAGTGCCTTGAACCCCCTCGCCACGTGGGGGTTCTGCTGTGCAGCCAGCCCCGCAGTGCCGCGGCTGTTCATTTGGGTGCGAATGGCAGAGTCGTCCGGGTTGGCCTTGAGATAGGCCTCAAACAACGGCTTGTCCACGGGGCGGGGCGAGCCCGTCCACATCAGACCCTCGCGCCAGCTTTCGGTGGCCTGACCACCCAGCTCCGGCAGGGTCGACAATTGCTGGAGCCGACGCAGGCCTTCAGAGCGTGTGGTTTCGTTACGCACCAGGAGCTTGGCCAGCGCCAACCGGACCCTTGCGTTGTTCGGGGTCTGCTGCTGCAAACGCTCCAGCCCCTGACGCGCTTCGCTCCAGCCGCCGGGCGTGTAGCCCAGAGCGTTGTAGTACTCCAGCGCCAGATCACCCTGGGGCGCCTTGCCAGCGAAGATCTTGCGAAAGACCGGTATCGCCTTCTCAAGCTCGCCGTTGGTGACCAACAGGCGCGCCGTATCCAGTTGCTCAGCATTGTTGCCAGCCTGCAGGGCAATGGATTGCTCCAGCAGCAAGGTCAGGCGCTCGCCCGGATGGGAGCGCCTGAGCTGCGCCAGATAATTGCTGGCACCGTCAATTCGCTTGCCCTTGAGCTCAAGCATACCCAGGCCATAGAGCGCATCTGCCTGTTTCGGATCGATCAGCAACAGCTTTTTCCAGACCTCGGTTGCCCGTGCCTGATCATCCTGAGCCTGCCAGTATTGACCCTGCTCAAGCAGCGCCTTGCCTGCATCGTCAAGTGCGGCAAAGCTGACGGTGTGAATCAGGCTTGCAAGTATCCCGAAGGCTACGGCGTGACAGCGAGCTGACATTGTTTCTCCCACATCTGTTGCTACTTCCCCTGAGCGGGGAAGTGCTTGTCCATAACGCCCGGCTAAACCAGGCTCAGCTCACAAAAGTAATACGGTGGCCAGGGGCACTTCAGCCCTCAGGTTTTGAGTGATCAACTGCACGCTCCGGCTCCCCTTGCAGGCGCCTGTTGGCCCGCGCCCGCAGCGCCAGATAAGCCAGGCCACTGAGCAAGACCACACCCAGACCGGTCAACACCAGCGCCAAAACCACATGGCGCGACATCAACCATTGCAGGTACTTGATCA
>JBILYW010000019.1:0-13764 GCA_044377555.1 Pseudomonas sp. | reverse complement strand
GCGCCATCGGAAGTTTGCAGCAACGAAGAGGCATCGTTGACGTTGCGCAATGCAACGGCCATGCCTTTGGATTGTGCGTTGAGGCGGGTGGCGATCTGCAGGCCGGCGGCGTCATCGGCAGCCGAGTTGATGCGCAGGCCTGTGCCCAGACGCTGTTGGTTGGTAGCCAACGAGTTGTTGGTTTTGTTCAGGTTGGTCTGAGTGACCAGCGAGGAGTAGTTAGTGTGGATAGTCAAGGCCATGATCGGTATTCCTGATTCTGATTGAGTGTGGGGTGCGGAGGATCTTGTCCTGCCCGCTGACACTCAAAGGGCGACCCATGAATCGATCCGCTTAAGCCACCGATGAAAATTATTTGCCCGGGTTCTGAAATGTACTGCTTACAACCCCGGCAGCGGTGACCTTGGCCTCGATGACTTTGCCGCTGGCGGCGTTCTTCACCCGGATCACCATGCCTTTGCGCCCATCCTGCAGGGCCTCGCCTTCAGTGCTGGCGTGAATGTCGCCGTGGTTGGCGGTCACCGTGACGCGCTCCCCGCGGCGCACCAGCCAGGGCGATACCAGCATGTCCCGGGTCAGTATCTGCTGGCTGCGGGTTCGACGCTTGGCGCTGAGACCGGCCACTTCTTCGATATGACTGAACAGCCCGCGATGCTGTCTGCTCAGGGCGACTTCCTGGTACGCGAGCATGGCGGGGGATATCAGTTGACCGCGTTCCAGCACCTGCGCGGCCACAACGGCCCGGGTAAAGACCGTGGCCTGGGCGGTTACCTGCACGGACCACTGCGGCTGGTCAGGGCAGGCCAGCGTCAGGCGCAGGCGCCCATAGCCTGGCCAGACGGGTTCACTTCCCTGGACTAGCAGCGGTTGCGAGCACGGCCCGGTTGGCGAGTTTTCGGGCAGGGCAAAGATCTTTTGTGTAAAGCGTGCGCCTTGCCAGCCCTCGGTAGCGGTTTTATCTGCCAGTTGCCCGGTGAAGTAGTCGCGCACCGTCTGGTCGATTTGCCGGTCAAGGGGCTCTTGTGCCATGGCGCCTGTGCAGGCCAGCGCCAGCAGCAGCGCGCTGAACCGTCCGGATGGGGAAACAGCACTTCCCCATGGTCGCGTCAGGCGCGAAAAAAGCGGAAGGAATACGGCCGTGGCTAACACTTTTGATTTCATGAAAATTCTTTTAAATCATGTGGTTAAAGTGGTTTTTTGAAGTGGGCACGCTTCCTGCAATCAAGGGTCGTGAGCTCAACTTCGATCAATGGTGCAAGGCAATGAGTATAAGGATAGATGACGCACTCGGTGTGCATATGCGGGCCCTCGGGTTGCATATGAAACGTACCGAAATTCTGGCGGCCAACCTGGCCAACGAAGATACCCCGGGGTACCAGGCCCGTGATCTGGACTTCGCCGCCGAGATGAGCCGCAGCGCTCCCGCGCCACAGTTTGGCGAGAGTGCCCAGGCCCGCTTGCAGTACCGCGTGCCCGCCCAGGCCGCCCAGGACGGTAACACCGTGGAGTTGAGCGTAGAGCAGGCGGCCTTCGCCAAAAGCACATCCGATTTCCAAACCAGCCTGACCTTTCTCAACATGAAATTTCGAGGCCTCAAGCAGGCCATCGAAGGACGCTGATCATTATGGCTTTTGATTCTATCTACAAGATTGCCGGCTCTGCGATGAACGCGCAGACCGTGCGCCTGAACACCGTGGCCAGCAATCTGGCCAACACGGATTCGGCTGCCGGCAGTGCCAAGGATGTGTATCAGGCGCGCAAACCGGTATTTGCCGCCGTGTATGAAAACAACCAGTTGACCCGTGGCGTGGGCATGGGCGGCGCCCATGTCCAGGTCATGGATGTAGTGGCTTCCGGGCGCGAAGCCCAAAAACGCTATGAGCCCGACCATCCACTCGCGGATCGCACCGGCTCGGTGTTTTATCCCGATATCAACGAGATTGAAGAGATGACCGACATGATGTCCGCCACTCGCAGTTTTGAAACCGGTGTTGAAGTCCTGAACCGCATCAAGAGCATGCAGCAAGGCTTGCTCAAACTGGGAGAGGCGTAATGAGCGCGGTCAATAACGATGGGAACAACCTCAAGGGCGGTGGGCAGGGCGGCCCCAAATCCAACGGGGCGGACATGCAAAACACCTTCATTCAGTTGATGGTTGCGCAAATCAAGAACCAGGACCCGACCAAACCTGTGGACAGCAGCGAATTCCTTAGCCAGTTCGCAACCATGTCTCAAGTACAGAGCATGGAGAAAATGGCGCTTCTGACAGAAAACAACATGGTGCTGCTGGAAAACCTGCAGTACCTGAGTGCGTCCACGCTCGTGGGCCAGGTCGTCAAGGTCAGCGTCGATCAACTGAACCTGCAGGACAAGCCTGTGCAGGCCGAGGTGGAGCTGGAGCACAGCGCCTCGGACCTGACGGTGATCCTGACCGATGCCAACGGGGTTAAAACCGAGATCCCCCTGCCACCCGGCGAACCGGGCCGCGTTGCTTTTGAGATCGACCCTGTTGCCCTGGGCCTGCCACCGGGCAAATACGGCATTGAAGTCAAATCTTCCAGCGGTGAAACCCTGGGGGTTGAAGTCAAGAGCAAGGTCAACAGCGTACGTCTTGGCAGCGATGGTCCGGTGCTTTCACTGGACGGGGTCGGGGATGTGCCGTTCTACAAAATTACCGAGTTCAGTGAAGCCTCACTGCTCTCGGGTCTGGGCGGGCCCACTGGCCTGAACCCGTTTCAACGTTCCCTCAGTCAATTTCCACAAGGCCTGCGCCCATGAGTTTCAATATTGCCCTGACCGGTCTGAACGCCGTGTCCAACCAACTCAACACCATCAGTAACAACATCGCCAACGCCGGTACTGTGGGCTTCAAGTCATCACGTACCGAATTTGGCAGCCTGTATTCCGGGACTCAGGCCATGGGTGTCGGTGTGCTGGGCCAGACCCAGAGCATGAGTCTGGGAGGTTCGCACTTCGGTACGGGCAACAACCTTAACCTGGCAATTTCCGAAGGCGGTTTTTTCGTTACCCGCACCTCCAGTGGCGACATCAACTACACCCGCGCCGGTGCTTTTGGCAAAGACCGCGAAAACTATCTGGTCGATGCCAGCGGGCAGTACCTGCAGGGTTATCCGGTTGATGCGGCGGGTAATCTGCAAGTGGGTACGGTGACGGACCTGCGCCTGCAAAACGGCAACCTGCCGGCCAAGGCAACGGGCAAGATTGATTTCGCCACCAACCTGGATGCCAACAAGCCGGCGGTCACCGTCACGCCGTTTGATCCTGGCAACCTCAATACTTACACCGACACCCAGACCACTCCGGTGTACGACTCACAGGGCAAGCAGCACTCCCTGACCCAGTATTTCGTCAAGACCGGGGACAACACCTGGGACACCTATTACGCCGTCAACAACACCCAGGTGGCCGGCCCGGTAGCCATGACGTTCGACACTCGCGGTCAGCTTGTGACGCCGCTGGCGCCGGTCAACATCGCGTTTCCTTTGCCCGGCGTGGATGCGATGAGCATCAATGTCGACTACACCGGCAGCAGCCAGAGCGCCTCGGCCTTCGTGGTCACCAAGAACAACCCCGACGGCTATGCCGCCGGGGAAAATACCGGGGTCACGGTAGAGAAGGACGGCAAGGTCTTCGCCACCTACAGCAATGGCGAGCGCATGTTGCAAGGGCAGGTGGTACTGGCCGGTTTTGCCAACCTCAACGGGCTGAAAAATGAAAACGCCACCCACTGGAGTGCCACGGGCGAGTCGGGCAACCCGCTGATCGGCACCCCGGGTAGCGGTTTGTTCGGCGACCTGACAGCAGGCGCGCTGGAAAACTCGAACGTCGACATGACCCAGCAACTGGTGGGCCTGATGGAAGGCCAGCGTAACTACCAGGCCAACAGCAAGGTGCTGTCGACCAACAAAGAGCTGACCCAAGTGCTCTTCAACTCCATCTGAGGCTGACCCATGGATCGTTTGGCATACACGGCAATGAACGCCGCCAGCCGCACAATGAGTTCCCTGGCTGTGCGCTCCAACAACCTGGCCAACGTCAATACCCCGGGTTTTCGCAGCGACCTTGAGCAGGCAGTCAGTGTGAAGGTCGAGGGTTACGGCTACGACAGCCGACACCTGGCGCTGTCGCAAGGCAATGGCGTCAACCTTGCGCCGGGGGCGTTGATGGCGACCGGTCGCGACATGGACTTTGCAATCAAGGGCCCCGGCCTGATCGCGGTGCAAGGCGCAGACGGCGAAGCCTATACCCGCCACGGCAGCCTGCAGGTGGATGCCGACATGCAGTTGACGATCAATGGGCGTGCGGTACTGGGCGGGGGCGGGCCGATCGTGCTGCCCGAGTTCGACTCAATCCGCATTGCCGCCGATGGGCGTATCTCCGTACTGCCCCGTGGTGAGGTGGCGATGGTTGAAGTCGATCAGATCAAGCTGGTGGACGTGCCTGCCGGGCAATTGAGCAAGGACACCCGCGGGCTGCTGGTCACCCGTGATGGCGCCCCGGCTGCGGCGGATGAAAACGTGCAACTGGCCTCCGGTTTCCTGGAGGCCAGCAATGTCACGGCCATCGACGAGCTGGTGGGGACCATGAGCCTGAGCCGGTTGTTCGAGACCCAGGTCAAGATGATGAAAGCAGCCGAGGAGTTGTCCACGGCCGGTAACAGCATGATTCGCGGCAATTGATGCCCGACAGGAATTAACACATGAGCTCTGCACTCTGGATCAGCAAGACCGGCCTCGCTGCGCAAGACAAGGCGATGGCCACCGTGGCCAACAACCTGGCCAACGTCAACACCGTCGGCTTTAAAAGTGACCGCGTGGTGTTTGAAGATTTGTTCTACACCACCGAAGTACCGCCGGGCGCCCAGGCGGATGAAGTCAACACCGTACCTTCGGGCATTCAGCTGGGCAGCGGCGTGCGGGTAGTGGGCACGCAAAAGGTCTTCACCGAAGGCAATATCCAGACCACCGGCCAGCCGATGGACCTGGCGATCAGTGGGCCGGGTTTCTTCCAGATCGAAGCCCCGAACGGTGAGACCTATTACACCGAGAGCGGGCAGTTGCAGCTCAATGCCGAAGGCATGCTGGTCAACACCCAGGGCCTGCCTTTGACCCCCGCGATCCAGCTGCCGGTGGGCCATAAAAACTTCATGGTGGGCACCGACGGCATTGTCACTGCGGTCCTGCCGGGCGGTACCGAGCCGGTGCAGCTGGGGCAAATCACTCTGGTCAACTTTGCCAACCCGGCAGGCTTGCAGGCCCTGGGCGGCAATCTGTATCAGGAAACCGTGGCCAGCGGCCTGCCGGTTGAAGGTATCGCAGGCGAGGATGGCCTGGGCGTGATCAAGCAGGGCCAGCTGGAAGGTTCCAACGTCGAAGTGGTGGAAGCCATGGTCTCGATGATGGCGATCCAGCGTGCCTATGAAGCCAACGCCAAGGTAATGGACGCTTCGTCCGGTATGTTGCAATTCCTCAATCAAACGGTCTGAGCAGGGCAATGCGTAATTTTATCCTGCTGTCTCTGGTTCTGGTGCTTACGGGTTGCCAGAGCTTTTCAGAAATGTTGCCTGATGAGGACTCCAGCGCCTTTGAGCCGCTGCCCCTGGACTACAGCATTCCGCCCACCAGCAGTGGCGGCTTGTACCGCCCCGGTTACGGCGGTTCGCTCTATCAGGACAAACGCGCGGTGCGGGTGGGGGACATTCTGACCATCGTCCTCGATGAGTCGACCCAGTCGAGCAAAAGTGCGGGCACCAGCTTCGGCAAGAAGTCCGGAATTGGCATCGACGCACCGACCATTTTGGGCAAGGCCGTTCCCCAACTGGCAACCAAAATAGGCGCCGGGCGCGATTTTTCCGGAACGGCCAACAGCTCGCAGCAGAACACCTTGCGCGGCTCTATTGCGGTGACCGTGCACAAGGTTTTGCCCAACGGCACCTTGTTTGTGAAGGGTGAAAAGGCATTGCGCCTGAATCAGGGGGATGAATTTATCCGTCTGGCCGGGCTGGTGCGCATGGATGACATCAACCGCTACAACCAGGTGTCTTCCCAGAGCGTGGCCAATGCCCGTATTTCCTATGCGGGGCGTGGTGTGCTCAATGACAGCAACTCTGCAGGCTGGCTGACGCGGTTTTTCGCCAGCCCCCTGTTTCCGATGTGAGTGGACAGTTTTTATGCGAAGCGTTTTTAAACTTGGGCTGATGGTCTGGGCCTTGTTGCTGACCCTGCCTGCACAGGCCACGCCGTTGATGGATCTGGTGGACATTGAAGGGATTCGTGCCAATCAGGTGGTCGGTTATGGCCTGGTGGTAGGGCTCGACGGCAGCGGTGACAAGAACCAGGTCAAGTTCACCAGCCAATCGGTGGCCAACCTGATCAAGCAATTCGGGATCAACCTGCCGCCCAATGTCGACCCCAAACTGAAAAACGTGGCCGCAGTGATGGTCACGGCCAATATCCCGCCGTCTTACAGCGCCGGGCAGACGGTGGACGTCACGGTATCTTCCCTGGGCGACGCCAAAAGCCTGCGTGGCGGGCAATTGTTGATGACGCCCCTGATGGGCGTGGATGGCGAGGTGTATGCCCTGGCCCAGGGGGCTCTGGTGGTGGGCGGTGTCACGGCCTCGGGGCGCAGCGGTTCCAGTATTGCAATCAACAGCGCCAACACCGGGCTGATTGCCAACGGCGGGACCGTCGAACGCATGATCCCCAGCGATTTCAATGAGCGCAGTGATGTGATGCTCAACCTGCGCAAACCCAGCTTTCAAACCGCCAGCCGGGTTGCCGAGGCAGTCAATGCACGTTTTGGCTCCGGCAGCGCAACGGCCCTGAGCGGGACCAAGGTTTCGGTGACGGCGCCGATCTCCAGCAACCAGCGCATCAGCTACATGGCGATCCTTGAGACCCTGGATGTGCAGGAAGGCAGAACCCGGCCCAAGGTGGTGTTCAACAGCCGCACCGGGACGGTGGTGGTGGGGCAGGGCGTGCGGGTAAAAGCGGCAGCGGTGGCTCACGGGACCCTGACCGTGACCATCAGTGAAACCCCGCAAGTCAGCCAGCCGGGTGCCTTTTCGGGCGGGCAGACAGCCGTTGTGCCGCGCTCGGACATCGGCGTCAGCCAGCAGCGCAATCCGATGTTCGCCTGGCCGGACGGGGCTGATTTGGACAGCATCATCAAAACGGTCAACAGCCTTGGCGCGACGCCCGATGACGTGATGAGCATTTTGCAGGCGCTGGAACAGGCAGGCGCGTTGAACGCCGAATTGATCGTGATTTAAGGCCGCATACCCATGAGCATTACCCACATTTCGCACTCTCGTAAATCGGCTCAGGAACTGTCCTCTGACCCGGCCGTTGCGCGTCAGGCGCGCCTGGAAAACGCTGCAGAACAGTTCGAAGCGATGTTCTTGCAGCAGATCCTCAAACAAATGCGCAAGGCCGGTGACGTGCTGTCAGAAGGCAGCCCGCTGCGCAGCCGGCAGACCGACACCCTGCGTGAGTTTCACGATGAAGCTCTGGCCGGGACCCTGGCCAGCCATCGCAAGACAGGCATCGCCGACATGCTGGTCAAACAGCTGTCCCAGGGCGATGCGCCCAAAGCGCCTGCCTTTGTGCCAGCCCAGAGCGGCCAGAACGGGCTGTGTGGCAGCCCGTCCGCCCCCCAGCCCTTCATGCCCGCGGGCAAGCAGTTGGCGAGCGTGCGAGCCGCGCATCATGACTTGCCGCCCGCCGGGCCGAAGCCGCAGACGGTCGACAGTTTGCTGGCCCCGATCGTCAACACCTGGCAGCGGGGTATCGACAGCCTGGGCAAAGGCGCGGCGGGGTTAATGGCACTGGTGGAAAAGGTCATCGTGCACGAATCGGGCGGGCGGGTTGCTGCGGTTTCCCCCAAGGGGGCCCGTGGCCTGATGCAGTTGATGCCCGGCACGGCACGGGAAATGGCCCAGGAGCTGAACCTGCAGTACAGCGAGCAACGCCTGACCCGTGATGGCGAGTACAACAAACAACTGGGCTCGGCCTACCTGGACAAACTGTTGAAGCGCTATGACGGTGCCACGGCGCTGGCGGTCGCGGCCTATAACGCCGGCCCCGGCCGTGTGGACCAGTGGCTTAAAAGCAACGGTGATCCGCGTCAGGGAACCATCAGCGTCAGCCAGTGGGTCGAGCGCATCCCTTTCAAGGAAACCCGCAACTACACACGCTCCATTCTGGCGGACCTTGGTCAGTCCCGCGTGCCCCTCAAGGTGCAGTCTGCGGTGCTGCACAAAGTGGGTCTGCAGCCTGATGGCCTGGGGTTTAAGTCCCGGCCCGATCTGGTCGCCTCAAGAGGGCAAGACCACACAACCACCGTCAGCCGTACAGCCGAACTTAGTTCACCGGCCTTTGCCCCGAACATGCGGTCTGCACGCAAGGAGATTGAATCATGAGCATGATGAGTCAGATTGGCTATTCCGGCGTATCCGCCGCGCAAATCGCGCTCAACGGTGCTGCCCAGAACGTCGCGAACATGTACACCCCGGGCTACAGCCGTGTGAGCACGGTCCTGGGATCGGTCGTCGGGCAAGGCCAGCAGGCGGGTGGCGGTGTCAGCGTGATTGGCGTAAAGCGCATGAGCGACGAATTCAAGACCCAGCAATTGTGGCGCGCCACCACCGACATGAACTACTACCAGGCAGGCCAGGATTACCTGAGTTCACTCGAAGGCGTGATGTCGGGCGAGGGCTCCAACCTGAGCACCGGGCTCAATAACTTTTATGCGGCGCTTAGCGCGGCCAGCAGCAGCCCCGGCGATATTCCGATGCGCCAGCAGATCCTGTCCGAGATGAAAAACCTCACGCAGCGCTTCAACGGGCTCAATTCCAGCATTGATAACCAGCTCAAGGCCCTGCACGAGCAACGTACGGCCATGAGCACGGAAATCAATGGCCTGACCAACAACCTGGCCCTGATCAATCAGAAAATCATCCAGGCCGAATCCACCGGCAACAACACGGCGGCCTTGCGTGACCACCGCGAACAGTTGGTGGGTGAGCTGAGCAAATACGCTGACATCCGGGTCACCGAGGGCCGTGACGGAGGCCTTAACGTGTCCCTGGCCAACGGTCAGCCTCTGGTGTCGGGTAAAACTGCCGGCCAACTGTCGATTACCACCAATGCCGCAGGCCAGCAGGAAGTGGCGCTCAGCTTTGCCGGCACCAGCTTCCCGTTGCGCCAGGACAACCTGGGCGGCGCGTTCGGCGGGCTCTACGACGTTGAACAGAACAACCTGTTGCCGGCCCGGGAAAACCTCAAGGAAATGGCCGAAGCGCTGGTGACCAAGGTCAATGACACTTTGGCTACCGGCTTCGATCTGGCCGGCAACCCGGGCCAGGGGTTATTGACCTTCAACCCCGGCAGCACCACCGGCCTGTTGCAGATGAACGACTTGAAGCCCGAGGAGTTGGCGTTGTCCGGCGTGGCTGGCGAAAGTGGCAACAATGAAGTGCTGCTGGCCCTGATTGAATTGAAAAACACCAAGGTCACGGTGGGCGGCAGCTCCGTGACCTTGAGCGAAGCCTACAGCGGCATGCTGGGGGAAGTGGCCAGCGCCAGCCGGCAGAACCAGGCCGACCTGAAGTCTGCCGGCACCGTGGCCGAACAGGCGCAGAGCCAGCGTGACAGTGTCAGTGCAGTCAACGACACCGAAGAGGCGCAGGCGGTGATGGACTACAACAAGGCGTTGCAGGCCAACATGAAGGTCATTCAGACGGCCAACGAAATTTTCGACACCATTCTTGCTGCTGTCTGAAGCATCAGCGTCCCGATTTAAGGAAAGGCCCGACACCATGCGAATTTCCAACGCGCAAACCAGCGCCCTGATGCACGCCAACATGAACCGCAATGCGCAAGCCATTGGCAAGTTGCAAGCGCAGATCGGCAGCGGCCTGCGGATCCAAGTGCCATCGGACGATCCGATTGCCAGTGCCCGCCTGATGCGCATCGAGCGCGAGCAGGCCAGCCTGGGGCAGTACAACCTCAACATCGGCAAGGTTTCGGATGGCCTGGATGCACAGGAAACCTATTTGAAATCCAGTTCGGACACCCTGCTCAGCATCCGTGACCTGATGCTGTGGGCCAGTAACGACAGCAACAGTGGCGAGGACCTCTCGGCCATCGCCAGCGAAATGTCGAGCCTGGAGCAGAGCCTCATGAGCTATTTCAACGCCAAGGATGAATCCGGCAACTATCTGTTTTCCGGCACGCTCAACGATACACCGGCAGTGACCTTCGACCCGGCTTCCGGAACCTATAGCGTCACCGGTAACGATCAGCACCGCCAGGCCGTGGTCGGCAATGGCGTATTGATGGATGACAACGTCACAGCCAAGGACATCCTGGGGGCGGATGCCGACCTGCTGAATGACCTGCACAGCCTGATCGAAAGCCTTAAAACCGCACCCAATGACCCGGCTACCCGAGACCAGCTCAAAAGCACGCTGGAGCAACTGGACCTGACCCACGGCCGGGTGATGGGGGCCATTACCGATCTGGGCGGGCGGCAAAACACCCTGACCCTGCTGGGTAATAGCAACGCCGATGTGTCGCTGGTCAACCAGAAAATCCAGGGCGACCTGTCGCAGCTGGACCTGGGTGGTGCGTTCTTGCAAGTCAGCGGCTATGAGCTGGCGATGCAAGCCAGCCAGAAGGTCTACACCCGGGTGGCAGCTGTCTCCCTGTTTGACCTGATGTAAACCTGATTGCGGATAGCTATTGATGAAAGTTGTTAACGAACGCTCTGCCATTGCCTCCTATGACCTGGGCATGCGCACCCAGGCTCAATTGCGCGATACCGCCCCCCGGCAGCGGGTGCACAACCCCAAGTTGCCGCAGGTGCAGCCGCCCGCCCGGCAACCGGGGAAAATGGTCGGTTTGAGTTTGCAGTTGAACCAGCAGTCTTCGTCGATCCAGTCGGCGCACCTGTATCTGACCCAGGTGACTGAGCAACTGAGCAGCTTCAAGCGTGATCTGGGACGCAGCCTCAATGGTGCAAGCAAGGGCACTCTGGACAGCGAGACCCTTGGCCGTTCGGTCAAGCGCCTCAACGACCTGCTGGAAAACCGCAGCCGCTTGTCGGCGGCCAGTGTCGATGCCCAGCTGGGCCTCAACCTGGATCAGCCCTTGCGCAGCCGGTTCAGCATCAAGGGCCTTGAGTCGATGAGCCACGTTCAGGCGTCCGGCAACGAAACCCTGCTGTTCAGCGCTGGCCGGCATATGGCGGGGCCGATCGCCGTGGTGCTGGACGATGACATGAGCAATAGCCAGATCCTGCGCCGTTTCAACACTAGCCTGGCCCAGGCCGGATTGCATGCAGAGGTCACCGACGAGGCGCAATTGCGCTTCTCGGCTGCCGAGTCGCAGTGGGGCAAGCTCAAGGGCCAGATGTCGATTCAGGGTGAAGGCAAGCTCTTCGACAAGGCCGGTTTCACCCCGGTGCAAAGCAGGGAAGAGAACCTGCTGGGCGCACCGCTGATTGCCCCGCAGAACACGGGCCGCATCGAGCTGCGCAAGCTGCTGGACACGGTGGACAAGGGGCTGGTGCGGGTCAATGGCGTCATTGAACAGCTCAACCAGCGCCAGGGCCACGTCAAGGAACAGATCAACCGCCACGAGAGCAAGGATGAAAAGCGCTGGGCCCATGACTTTGCCGGGCGCGTGTTCGAGCAGGACAAAGGGCAGGGCAATGACTATGTGCGGGTGGCGCAACTGGTGCAAAGCCAGTCCGGCGTTACCCGGCACCGGGTCGCGGGGTTGATGGGCTGAGTGCTCAGCCCATGTTTGGGCGGGTGCTATTGAGCTGACCCGGGTCAGATTCGTAAATGCCCCGAGCCGCGCGCATGCGCACCGGTGGCGTGAGAGGCCTGACGTCCTGAAGCTCCCATGCCAGCCAGCCTTCTTCGAAATAGTTGCCACAGGCTGCGGGCATGTCGGCGAGCACAAACGGGCGCACCGCTTTGACACGCACGATGGCCACGGCCATCCCCTCGGCATCTTCCTCACCGTCCAGATGAAGAAATCGCCCGTTTTCAACAATCAGCAGGTCCTCAAAAGGCTCCAGTTCCGGATGCCAGCGCCGTACTTCAAGGGTTTTCTCGCCGCAGGCTATACGGCTCCCTCCCGGGTGCACGATGGATAAGGCTTTGATGGCAGGCTCCAGAATCAACATTCAGGGAAAACCACAACAGTGGCGGCAACTTGTAACACTTACCTGCTTTTCTGGATTAAATTCAACCTCCAAAAATACTGACAATAAAACAGCAGGTCGTGGCACAGAGGAGGGGATGCTTTGTTGAGTCGTGATAAGAGTCCGGTCGAACTGGATTGGAGTGAAGTGTGGGGGGGCTTCAAGCAACTGTTGCCCATTTCCCTGTTTGTGGTGGTGTTCGGGGTGGCCTTCGGTCTGGCTGCCGCCCAGACCGGGCTGGATAACGGGGCGAGCCTGCTGATGAGCACCCTGGTTTTTGCCGGTGCGTCACAGTTTGCGGCGCTGGACCTGTGGGGGGCACAGGTCCCTGTTGTGCCGTTGATTGTGACGGTGTTCGCGATCAATGCCCGGCATCTTTTGATGGGTGCGACCCTGTATCCCTGGCTGCGTGAGCTTCCCGCGGCCAAGCGCTACGGAGTGATGATGGTCATCTCGGACGCCAACTGGGCGATGTCGATGCAGGCATTCAACAGCGGCAAGTCGGGTGTGGGGCTTATATTGGGCGGTGGCATTGCCTTGTGGGCTGCATGGGTGCTGGGCAGCTGGCTGGGTGTGTATTTTGGCAGCGAGATCCAGGACCCGGTGAGCCTGGGACTGGACATGGTGATGGGCTGCTTTCTGCTGGCCATGGTGGTCGGCGGGCAAAAGAACCTGCGCATGCTGATCATCTGGAGCGTGGCAGCCGTGTCGTCACTGCTGGCGCACCGCTACTTGCCTGACAACAGCCATGTGGTTGTCGGGGCGTTGGCCGGCGGCCTGCTGGGTGCGGTATGGATGGAGAAGAAGCATGAGCATTGATAGCGCAGGTTACGGCACTTTTATCATCATCCTGATCATGGCCGTGGTGACTCTGATCACGCGCCTGGGGGGTGTGTTCGTGATGTCTTTTGTGCCCATCAACTACAGGGTGCAGCAATTTATCAGTGCGATGTCGGGTTCGGTGCTGGTGGCCCTTCTGGCGCCCCTGGCGCTCAACGGCGACAACGGCGCGCGGCTCGCCTTGCTGACCACGGCTGTCGTGATGCTGTTGCTCAGGAAGCCCCTGCCCGCGATTGCCGCAGGCGTGGTTGCGGCCGCGGTGTTCAGGCATCTGTGAGGGGGCGGGACGATTGCTCATAGGCCGTCGTCATGATCTGCCAGGTGTTCGCGTCGGCAGGGATCAAATGCTCAATACGTAACGAGGCCATCGTGATGTCGAGGGGCATGCCGAACGTGGTGAAGGTCGACATGAAATTCAGCTCGCCATGGGGGGTTCGGATTCGGGTCAACACCAGCGGGGGCAGTTCACCGGCCACTGCAGGCGGGGAGTCCGGCGCGGTGAGGGTTTGCACCAGGTCGGCCAGCACGGGGTTGTCCAGGGCTTCTCGCGTTGCCCTCTGCCAGGCAAGGCTGCGTATCTCCCCGGGGTTGATCAAATGGTCGCCCAGCCCCCCGGGCTGCAGCAGCGTAACCAGCAGGTTCAGCCCTTGTGCCGAGTCTGCCGGCAACCCGACCAGATCGAACAGC
>JBILYW010000328.1:0-4709 GCA_044377555.1 Pseudomonas sp. | reverse complement strand
GCCAGTTTGAGCCGCGACTCCAGAATGCCCTGCTCGATGCGCCCGCTTTCGCCGACGTTCTGCGCCAGATCCTGCTGGATCTGCGACAGCTGGCGTTCGTACTCCATCAGCCGGTTACGCGGGATATAGCCGTTGTCAGCCAGTGGCCGCAAATTGCTCAGTTGCTGACGCAAGGAATCGGCCTGAGCCAGCTGATCACCCCGGGCCCGGCGCATGCCCGCCAACTGTTGCGTGGCGCCTTCGATGCTGGCCTTCAGCCCGGCCTGCTCACGGGCAAAGGCCTCACGCCGGCTGCTGAACAACTGTTGCTGGCCTTCGAGCACCAGAGCCAGTCGCGGGTCAGGGTCGTTACTCAACTGCGGCGCAAAACTCACCCGGCCAAGGTTGTCGCGCTCGCTTTGCCAGCGGGCCTGACTGGCCCAGGCCATGCGGTACTGCGCCCGCAACGATTGCACATCGGCCTCGACCTGGGTCGGGTCCAGGCGAAACAGCGGCTCCCCCTGACGCACCGCCTGCCCTTCGCGCACCAGAATCTGGCTCACCACCCCCGGCCCCAAAGACTGCACGGCCTTGCGTTTGCCCGATACCACCACGGTGCCTTGAACGGGAATCCCCTCGTCCAGTGGCGCGAGGCTGGCCCATACAAAAAAACTGCCGGCGCCGAGTATGGTCAGCACCCAGCCTGCCCGCACGTAAAACCCGGCCCCGCGCTGTGGCTGATGGTCATCACTCATAATGGGAGCTTCCTTGCTCATGCGTCGGCACTCTGGCGATTGATACTGGCGGGCGCCGTCTGTGCGGCGGCGTGTTGTTGCTGTGCCCCGGACAACGCCTTGAGCACCTCGGTACTGGGCCCGAAGACCTGGGTGCGGCCGTCATTGAGCACCAGCAATTTGTCGGTCTGGGCCAGGGATGATGAGCGGTGAGTCACGAGTATCACCGTGCACCCCTGCCCCTTGAGCTGGGCAATTGCCCGGGTCAGTGCTGCGTCACCCACGGCATCGAGGTTGGAGTTGGGCTCGTCGAGCACCACCAGGCTCGGCCTGCCGTACAAGGCCCGGGCCAGTGCCACGCGCTGCTTTTGCCCGCCCGACAAACCGCTGCCCTCGTCCCCCAGCACCGTGTCGTAACCTTGGGGCAGGCGCAAAATCATCTCGTGCACCCCGGCCTGCTGCGCCGCTGCGACCACCTGCTGCGGGTCGCTGTCACGGAAACGGGCGATATTTTCGGCAATGCTGCCGCTGAACAACTCGATGTCCTGGGGCAGATAGCCGATATGCGGCCCCAGCTGATCGCGGTTCCACTGATGGATATCCGCGCCGTCCAGACGCACCGTGCCAGCCAGGGTGGGCCACACGCCCACCAGCACCCGCGCCAGGGTCGACTTGCCGCAGCCCGATGCGCCCAGCACACCAAGCACCTCGCCGGCATTGAGGCTGAAACTGATCTGATGCAACGTGGGCAGGCGCTGGCCCGGCGGCGCGGCGCTGACCTGCTCAAAGCTCACCTGCCCCCTGGGGGCCGGCAACGCCATGTTGTCTTCACTGGCAGGATGCTCGCGCAGCAGACTGTCCAGCCGCTGATAAGCCAGCCGCGCCGAACTCCATTGCTTCCACACGGCAATCAACTGGTCGATGGGGCTCAGCACGCGGCCCATCAAAATCGAACCGGCAATCATCATCCCGGCACTCATGTCGCCCTGAATCACCAGCAAGGCCCCCAGGCCCAGCACCAGTGATTGCAGGCACAGACGCAAGGTCTTGCTCACCGAACCGATGACGGCCCCGGTGTCGCTGGCCTTGTTTTGCTCGGCCAGAAACCGCGAATGCAGGTTGAACCAGCGCTTGCGCAACACCCCCAGCATGCCCATGGCCTGAATGGTCTCGGCATTGTGCAAATGGCTGGTGGCCAGTTGGCTGGACTGCTGCGAGTACACACTGGCCAGGCCCAGGGATTTACGCGTCATCACCTCGTTGACACAGGCCAGCCCTACCAGCAACAGCGCGCCTGCTGTCGCCAACACCCCGAGCCAGGTGTTGAACAGGAAAATCACGAACAAATAGATGGGAAACCACGGCGCATCGAAGAAGGCGAACAGCGCAGGGCCCGTGACAAATTGGCGGATCAGGGTCAAATCCCCCAGCGCCTGGCCTGCATGGGCCTGACCGCTGAACAGATTGCGCTCGAAGGCGGCGCGGTACACCTGCTGGTTAAAGCGGCGCTCCAATTGGCTGCCGATGCGGATAACAATAAAACTGCGCACCGTTTCAAGCAGCCCGATAAAGATGAAAAAACCCACCACCATCAATGACAACATGGCCAGCGTTGTCGTGTTTTGCGAGGACAATACCCGGTCATATACCTGAAGCATGTAAATGGACGGCACCAGCATCAATATATTGATCAAGGCCGTAAAACACCCCACGCTGATCAAGATGTTTTTATAGTCACCCAGCGCCTGCAACAAGGGGGCAACGGGACTGTTCTTCAGCCGCTTCATGACTCTTCCTTGATAGATAATGCATTGCGTACCTGCACGCATATAACCCACAGACACCCGCGAACTGCGCCGGGCGGTTACCCGCTCAGCCCTTTACGCCAGAAGTTGCGTCTTGATAACGCTTAGTTATTCGCGCGCACCATCACCAATATTTTTTGAGCGCCAAGTTGCACTTCATAGTGCCCCGGTTCAATACGGTTCATATGCACTATATCGGTACCCTCCTTGCCCATCAGGAATAAGCCGTCCGGGGTCGGCGACCAACTTGTCGGTACTTCGCCCAACCAGGTTTGCAAACATTTCACTTCAGGGCTGAAGGCCCTGTTTTCGGCAATCAGCCGTACCGTACAGGCCTGATCGGCATCGTCCTGCGAATAAAACGTCCAGTTGCCCGCCAGTTGTGCGGGGCTCAGCAGCAGCAAGGAATTGGCCATGGCGCTCTCTGTAGAAAAGGTCAGCAATGCGGCTATACACCCCATCACCTTGAAAAATCCGGTTAGCCTGCAGTTCATCTCTTCAGGACCCCTGAAAGCAGCGCTTGCGCGCTGCTCCTGTACCGGCAGGCTTACGCGACGATGTCGTAAGTTGCCACTTGACCCACGGTGCTCACCAGGAAATCAGCGACCGCATGGCCGCTGAAGTCGACAGCAAAGTGGCCCTGATTGCTGGCCTTGTCATAGCTCACAATCGCTTCCCCGGCACGCCCGGAGAAGGCGTCGACAAAGTTCAGCCCGGCCAGTTTGGTGATGGCCGAGACGTCGATTTTGTCGATGCCGGACTGGAAGTCCATGATGGTATCGGCGGCATTGGGCGCAGAGTCTGACACCGCGCCAAACACGAACACATCAGCACCGGTACCGCCCCACAGCGTGTCAGCACCGCCACCGCCGTAGAGCAAGTCGTTGCCGGCCCCGCCCTTGAGCACGTTGTCTGCACTGTTGCCAATCAGCAGGTCATTGCCCGAGCCGCCAATGGCGTTTTCGACCGTTACGCCCTGTGCAATCGACACGTTGCCGGTCATCCCGCCCACGTCAGAGAACGAACCTGCTGTCAGGTTGATCTTCTGGTTTTGAGTGAAACCGGAGAAGTCCAGGGTGTCATTACCGCCGCCGTCCCACACGGCAAAAATCAGCTTGGAGCTGGCTGATGTTGCGCTGTAGAAGTCCCGGTCCGCCGTGGCGTTGAAGCCGTAGACGGTGTCGTCGGCACGGGTTTCAAGGTTGGCGCCATAGAGTTTCTGCACCGCTGCAATGTCATCCAGTAACGGAGCCGATGCGTAGGCACCTTCGCCGCTGTTGGTGAAATGCTGGCCGGTATTGCTTTCACTCCAGTAGCTCATGACGCTGTACGCACGGGTGTCTTCGCCATATACCGCGTCGCGGTAAGTCGGGTTGCCGTTACCGGCGTTGTAGTCGCCGGGGTGCGACAGCCCCAGGGTGTGGCCGATTTCGTGGGTCAGGGTCTGGCGACCGTAATTGCCTTCGCCCGGGGTTTTGTTGACGTCATACTCCCTGTTGATCAAGTACCACGACTCGCCTTTGCGCGAACTGTCCGGCAGATAGGCAAACGCCGCGCCGCCGTTACTGGCGCTGAAGTTGGCGAAGGTCATGTGACCATCATTACCACGGCCTGCCGGGCCCTCAGTGAAAGTCACTTTGGCCACGTCTGCCCACGATTCCAACGACAGCTTGGCTTGCTCCTTTTGCAAGGAAGAGAACTGGCTGAAGGTTCCCAGGCCGCGGGTGGCAAAACCCACGGGCGGCGCTGTCAGGAAGGTGTAAGTGAGGTTGATCACGCCGTCGCCGTTCAGGTCATGCCAGCTGGCGCCGGAACGGGTCAGCTGATCGGCCGCCTGGTCGACGGTGAACGAAGGTTTGCCATTGACCAGATGATTGCCACGATCATAGAAATGACTGAAGTTATCAATTTGAGTGAAGACGGAACTGCTGACCGTTGCCGCTTGGGTCTGGCCGACAGACAGTGCCGCTTTCTCTTTAAGTTTCGACATTTAAACATTTCCTTGTTTAGCAGTAGAAAGTTTTGACAGACAACGACGACCCCTTGGCGAGATCGTCCTATCACTCGCCGTTATATGGCCGGCAGAAACTGACACAAGTTTAAATATTTAGTCCAGTACTATTTTGCAATAAAATGACAGCAAGTGTGCATATAGCCGTAACCATTGATCATTCAACGGAAAGTTATTTTT
>JBILYW010000327.1:0-4711 GCA_044377555.1 Pseudomonas sp. | reverse complement strand
GCTGTGGAGCAGTCGCATTTCCCTCACCGAGACCCTTGTTGCCTGGCTTGAAACCCGCGAGCAAAGGCCAGCGGTGCTGGTGTCCGGCTCGGCCGTGGGCTGGTATGGCGACGGCGGTGAGCGTGAGTTGACCGAGGAGTCGCCGCCGGTCAGCGAAGATTTTGCCAGCCACCTGTGCATTGCCTGGGAAGAAACCGCGCAGCGGGCTCAAGCCTTGGGCATACGCGTGGTATTGGTGCGTACGGGGCTGGTGCTGGCAGCCGAGGGCGGCTTTTTGTCGCGCCTGCTGCTGCCTTTCAAGCTGGCACTGGGCGGGCCGATAGGCAATGGTCGGCAATGGATGCCGTGGATTCACATCAACGATCAAATAGCCCTGATTGATTTTCTTGTGCATGAGAATGGGGCAAGCGGTCCTTATAATGCCTGCGCGCCGCATCCGGTACGCAATGCTGAGTTCGCCCAGACCCTGGGCCGCGTGTTGCACCGCCCGGCGTTTATGCCCATGCCCACCTTTGTGTTGCGCGTGTTGCTGGGCGAGATGTCGGGTTTGTTGCTGGGTGGCCAGCGGGCGATGCCCGAAAAATTGCTGGCTGCCGGTTTTACTTTTCAGTTCACCGATTTGCGTGCGGCGCTCAATGACGTAGCCGCCCGCCTCTGAAATAGGATGTTGCATGACCGACCACGCGCTGTTGCTGGTTAACCTGGGTTCGCCGGCGTCTACTTCGGTAGCGGATGTACGCAGCTACTTGAACCAGTTTTTGATGGACCCGTACGTGATCGACTTGCCGTGGCCGGTACGGCGTTTGCTGGTGTCGCTGATCCTGATCAAGCGTCCGGAGCAGTCCGCCCATGCCTATGCCTCAATCTGGTGGGAGGAGGGCTCGCCGCTGGTTGAGCTCAGTCGCCGCTTGCAGCAGGCCATGACCAAGGAGTGGACCCAGGGCCCGGTTGAACTGGCCATGCGCTACGGCGAACCTTCCATTGAAACGGTACTGACCCGCCTGGCCGCTCAGGGCATCAAAAAGGTCACGTTGGCGCCGCTGTATCCACAGTTCGCCGACAGCACCGTCACCACGGTGATTGAAGAGGCCAGGCGGGTGGTCAAAACCCGAAAGCTGCCCATTCAGTTCTCCATCCTGCAGCCGTTTTATGATCAGCCCGAATACCTCGATGCGCTGGTGGCCAGTGCCAGGCCGCATCTGGAGCAGGACTACGATCACCTGTTGCTGAGCTTTCACGGCTTGCCTGAACGGCATTTGCACAAGCTGGACCCGACCGGCAATCACTGCTTCAAGAATGAAGACTGCTGCCAGAATGCCTCGCCCGCCGTTCTGGCGACCTGTTACCGGGCGCAGTGTTTGCGAACGGCGCAGGCTTTTGCGGAGCGTATGGGCCTGCCCGAGGGCAAGTGGTCGGTGGCGTTCCAGTCCCGTTTGGGGCGGGCCAAGTGGATTGAACCCTACACCGAGGCACGGCTGGATGCGTTGGCCAAACAGGGTGTGAAGAAGATTCTGGTGATGTGCCCGGCGTTTGTGGCCGACTGCATCGAAACCCTGGAAGAGATCGGTGATCGCGGTCGCGAGCAGTTCATTGAGGCGGGGGGCGAGGAGTTGGTGCTGGTGCCGTGTCTCAATGACAGCCCGCAGTGGGCGGCAGCATTGAACACGTTGTGTGAAAGGGCGCCGATGGCGCTTTAGAAAAACCCCTGAGGGAGCGGGCTTGCTCGCGATGCAGTCAACGCGGTCTATCTGTTGGATAGAGGTGATGCAATCGCGAGCAAGCCCGCTCCCGCAGGGATTACAGGTCAGATGACGGGGCCGTCACCTTTCTTGTGTTTCCAGCTGTCATTGCCCGGCAGGAGCAGGTTAAGCGCAATCGCAACGATGGCGCACAACGCGATGCCCTTGAGACCGAAGTCTTCAGGGCCCATGCCTGTACCGATCAGCACACCGCCAATCCCGAATACCAGCGTTACCGACACGATCACCAGATTGCGCGCTTCACTCAGGTCAACCTGGTGGCGGATCAGGGTGTTCATGCCCACCGCTGCAATCGAGCCGAACAGCAGACACAGAATCCCGCCCATCACCGGCACCGGAATGCTTTGCAGCAGTGCGCCGAACTTGCCGACAAACGCCAGACTGATGGCGAAGATCGCGGCCCAGGTCATGATTTTCGGGTTGTAGTTCTTGGTCAGCATCACTGCGCCAGTCACTTCGGCGTAGGTGGTGTTGGGCGGTCCGCCCAGCAGGCCGGCTGCGGTGGTGGCAATGCCGTCACCGAACAGCGTGCGGTGCAGGCCCGGTTTTTTCAGGTAGTCACGACCGGTCACGCTGCCCACGGCAATCACGCCGCCGATGTGTTCAATGGCCGGGGCCAGGGCCACGGGGACGATAAACAGAATCGCCTGCCAGTTGAACTCGGGAGCCGTGAAGTGCGGCAGGGCGAACCACGGTGCTGCAGCGATTTTGGCCGTATCGACTACGCCAAAGTAGAACGCCAGGGCAAAGCCCACCAGCACGCCGGCAATGATCGGCACCAGACGGAAAATCCCTTTACCGAATACGGCCACAATCAAGGTGGTCAGCAAGGCTGGCATCGAGATCATCATGGCGGTCTGGTAGTGGATCAGCTCGGTACCGTCTTCAGCACGGCCCATGGCCATGTGCGCGGCAATCGGCGCCATCGCCAGGCCGATGGAGATAATCACCGGCCCAATCACCACTGGCGGCAGCAAACGGTCAATAAAACCGGTGCCTTTGATCTTTACCGCGAAGCCGAGGAAGGTGTACACGAAACCGGCTGCCATCACGCCGCCCATGGTCGCTGCCAGGCCGAACTGGCCTTTGGCGAGAATGATCGGGGTAATGAAAGCGAAACTCGAAGCCAGAAAGACCGGCACCTGGCGCCGGGTCACGATCTGGAACAGCAGAGTCCCGAGACCCGCCGTGAACAGCGCGACGTTAGGGTCGAGGCCGGTAATCAGTGGCATCAACACCAACGCGCCAAAGGCCACGAAAAGCATCTGCGCGCCAGATATGATCTGGCGCCAGAGCGGGTCGTTGAACTCGTCCTGCATGTTAAACGTCCTTTTGCTTGGTGCCGAAGATCTTGTCGCCGGCATCGCCCAGGCCCGGAATGATGTAGCCGTGCTCGTTCAAACGCTCATCAACCGAGGCGGTGTAGATGATTACGTCCGGGTGAGCGGCTTCAACAGCAGCAATCCCTTCAGGTGCAGCAACCAGCACCATGGCGCGAATTTCCTTGCAGCCGGCTTTTTTCAGCAGGTCAATGGTGGCAACCATGGACGAGCCGGTGGCCAGCATCGGGTCGATAATCATCGCCAGACGCTCATTGATTTCCGGTACCAGCTTTTCCAGGTAAGTGTGGGCCTGAAGGGTCTCTTCGTTACGGGCAATACCGACAGCACTGACTTTAGCGCCCGGGATCAGGCTCAGTACGCCTTCGAGCATGCCGATGCCGGCACGCAGAATCGGCACGACGGTAATTTTCTTGCCAGCGATTTTTTCAACCTGGACAGTGCCGCACCAGCCTTCAATCTCGTAGGTTTCGAGGGTCAGGTCTTTGGTGGCTTCATAGGTCAGCAACGCGCCGACTTCCTGAGCGAGCTCACGGAAGTTCTTCGTGCTAATGTCTGCGCGGCGCATAAGGCCGAGCTTGTGACGGATCAGCGGATGGCGGATCTCACGGATGGGCATAAGTAAAGGCTCCGGTTGGGCAGGCAAAAAAAGCGGCCTAGATTAATCTAATCCGGGGTGATGTCCTACAGACATTACTGCACGTTAGTCCATAAATGCTTGATCTGAGCCATGCGGGTGCGTACCTTTGCCCGCTTTTCTTGCACAACCCCCCCTGGAGAGCGTCATGTCTGCTGATCTCGAGCATATCCGTCAAATCATGCGAGAGGCTGACTGCCTGTACACCGAAGCTGAAGTCGAAGCGGCGATTGCCCGCGTAGGCGCGCAAATCACGGCCGAAATGGCCGAGACCAATCCAGTGGTATTTTGTGTGATGAACGGCGGCCTGATTTTTTCCGGCAAGCTGCTCACCCATCTGAAATTTCCGCTTGAAGCGTCGTACCTGCACGCTACGCGCTATCGCAATGAAACCACTGGCGGCGACCTGTTCTGGAAAGCCAAACCAGAAGTGTCGTTCATTGACCGTCACGTACTGATCATCGATGACATCCTCGATGAGGGCCACACCCTTAGCGCCATTGTCGAATTCTGCAAACACGCCGGTGCCCGTCAGGTGCACACCGCGGTTCTGATCGACAAGGACCACGACCGCAAAGCGCGTCCGGACCTGAAGGCCAACTACGTGGGCTTGCCGTGCATTGACCGTTACATCTTCGGCTATGGCATGGATTACAAAGGTTACTGGCGTAATGCTGCTGGCATTTATGCCGTTAAAGGTATGTAAGAAAGGACGTTGAAGCTTTCCCGGTGAGAGCTTCAATCCGGCTATACCTCTACGAGTGAGCTGCCATGCTGGCTATCTTCCTTCAGACGCTCACGATTACCGCTCCCGTGTTTGCCATGCTGTTTTTAGGTGTGGTGCTCAAGCGCGTGGGCTGGATCAATGACAACTTTATCCACACAGCGTCGGCACTGGTGTTCAACGTCACCATGCCGGCGTTGTTGTTTCTGGGTATTTTGCATGCCGATCTCAGGGCGGCCCTGCAGCCCAA
>JBILYW010000326.1:0-4721 GCA_044377555.1 Pseudomonas sp. | reverse complement strand
TGAAACACGAGCGTTTACGCCTGAAGCTGACCCAGGCGCAGCTGGCCCATGCCGGCGGCGTCGGGCGCCATGCGCAAAGCTGCTATGAGCGCGGCATTACCCTCCCCCGTGCCGATTACCTGTCGGCTATCACGCTGTTAGGCATCGATGTGTTGTATATCATCACCGGCAGCCACACTCTGCATATCGGCTCACCTGCTTCATGACATGGAGATCGTTATGACTGAACCCGGCACCAATCACCAGAAGGCCCTTGATCGCTTTCTTGGCGAACACCCTGAACTGGCCGCAGAACTCGAAACACTGAATCCATTGGCCGCCCGTGCGGTGGGCCAATCGATGAAGGAATATCGTCAGGAACGTTTGAATGAAGCCTTTGAAGCCGAAGCTGAACGCCTGGGCTTTTTTGCCTGGGAGCTGACGCTCAAGTTGACCAGCACCAGCGAGGAAGAATTCGAGGCCCAGCGCCTGGAAGTCCACCGCGAGGTGGCGCAAATGGCCGGCATGGACTGGGCCGAATACTGCGAGTTGCATAGTCTTGAAGGCGCAGCCTGACTGAGCACCTGCAGCCGCTGCCGAAGGCTGCGATAAGGTCCCCAGGACCTTCGATTCCGGTCAACGGGGTCGCTGCGCAACCCATCGCAGCCTGCGGCAGCGGCTACGAAGCAGCGGTTCTACCCGGATACCAGATACTCGAACACACCTTCTCCAGCAGCGCCTTGTTATGGCTGAACACAATCAGCCCCAGCTCACGGCGCTTCGCCTCCTCCAGCAAGACTTGCCAGACCTGCGCCTGAATGTGCGCATCCAGCTGCGCCGTCACTTCGTCGGCAATCAGGTAGCGGGTGCGCGGGTCCAGCGCTCTGAGCAAGGCAATGCGTGCCAGTTCGCCACCCGACAACTCATCCGGGCGACGTGTGAGCCAGTCGGGGTTGACGGCCAGACGGGCCAGCCATGCAGCATCCGGCGACCAGGCATCGCGCAGGCTTTCGCCGGTGGTGCGATAAGGGTTGAACGTCTGCTCAGGATGCTGCGGCACCAGCTGGATCGGGCAGTAACCCTTTTTCGGTAGCGGGTGGCCGCCCACCGAGATATCGCCCGAAGTAGCCGTCTGCCATTGCGCCAGCACCCGGCCCAAAGTGGTTTTGCCGTATCCGCTGGGGGCCGAGATGCCCTGGCGTTCACCCGGCCGGACCTCAAGCGACACGCTCTCCCACAACCGGCGGCCATCCTGAACAATGTTTAGCTGCCGGACCTCAAGCATATTCCGGCACCCTGCGCGCAAAGAACTGCTGCTCGGGCAATGCCGCCCATAATGACTGCAACCACGGACTGCCGCCGTTCTCGCGCAACTCTTGCGCACTCAGGGTTTCGTGCAGCTCACCCTTGTGCAGAACCGCGATCCTGTCGGCAAACCGCGCCGCCAGCGCCAGGTCATGGGTGACCCACAAAATCCCGCGCCCCTGCTGGCAAAAGCCCTTGAGGTGGGTCAGCAATTGGCAGGCGTGGTCATCATCCAGCCACGAGGTGATCTCGTCCGCCAGGATGTAGCGCGCATGGGTCAGGGCCGCGCAACTGGCCAGCACGCGCTTGGCCATCCCGCCCGATAACGTGCGCGGAAACTCATTCACCACCCCCGGCTGCAAGTTGTAGTGCTTGAGTTGCTCCGCCACCTCGTTGAGCCCCAGCTTGACCCCGCTCAACTGCGCCGCACGCACCAACTGCGGCCCGACCTTGATCAGCGGGTTCAGGGCGCTGACACCCTGGGGTACGTAACACACCTTTTTACCGCGCTGTTCGAGCTTGCCGGCATCACCCAGCACCTGCCCGTCGAGCACAATATCGCCACGGCAACGCATGTTCGCGGGCAGCAGGCCCAGGGTGCTTTGCAGCAACAGGCTTTTACCTTCACCACTGGACCCCACCAGCGCCACCAGCTCGCCGGGATGAACCTCAAGGGAGATATTGCTCAGCAGCGGATGCCAGGTTTTGTGACCCAGCCAATGGTAGTGAGCAATGTCGATCGCAAACTGGTCGAATTTCAGCATCAGGTAATCCTTATCCAGAGCTGCTGCAATGCCCGCGCAAACTGGTCAAACACCAGCACCAGACTCACCAGGATCAAACCCGGGAAGAACGCCATCCACCAGGCGCCACTGCTCAAGTACCGTAGCGCATCGGCCAGCAACAGGCCAAGGGACGGATCATGGGGCGCCAGGCCAAAGCCCAGAAAACTCAACGCCGCCGAGTGCAAGACCGCATGGGGGAACATCAGCAACGTACCGATGATCCACTGCGGCAACAACAAGGGCAGCAAGTGATGGCGCCAGCGGTAAAGGCTGCTATTGCCCAGACGGTGCGACAGCATCACGAAGTCGGTCTCGCGAATGCGCAGGATCTCGGCGCGCAGGATCAAGGCCAGCCGTGGCCAATGGGTCAGGGCCACGGCCAGGATCACCCCCTGTTTGCCGCCGCCCAGCGTGAAGCAGATCAACACCAGCAACAGCAAATGCGGCAACGACAGCATGCTGTCGATCAGACCGCGAATCAGGTAATCCATGGTTTTATTGACCGCACACAAACTGGCGGCCAGCATCGCCAGAAAGCCGCTGCTGAAGGCGGCGGTCAGACCGATCTGCAGGCTGGTGGTCATGCCCTGGAAACATCGCAGCCACAGGTCCCGCCCCAGGCTGTCCGTGCCAAACCAGTACTCGGCCGACGGTGGCTGACGCCGCGCCAGCAGGTCCATCGAGACATCGACATTGAAAATCCACAGCCCATAAGCAATCAACAGCAACAACATCACCAGCGAGAGGCAGAGCCTGAGCAATGCGCGATTGGGGTCATAGGTCATAACTGGCGCGCCGCCCCACGGTTAAGGCGCAGTAACAGCGCGTTGGCAATGCTGTTGCCGGTAAACACCAGCACCGCACAAAACATCACAATCCCCATCAGCAGCGGAATATCACCGCGCAAACCCGCATCAATCGTGGCTTGCCCCAGGCCCGGATAAGCGAAAACCTTTTCGGCCAGTAATGAGCCACCAATCAGCTCCCCCACCGAGGCAAATTGCAGGCACAGGGCGGGCGTCACTGCGTGGCGCACAATATGGAAGTTGATCAGCGGCCAGCCTTTATCGCCCTGGGCTTGGGCGTAACGAATGAACTCGCTGTTCATCACCTCGGCCACCCGCGCACGGGTATGCAGCGCGATATTGCCCACGCCCAGCACGCCAAGCGCCAGCATGGGCAGGATCAAGTGCCGGAGCTTGTCACCCCAGGTCGCGGTGTCGGCATTACTGCCAGGGGTCCAGGCGCAACAGATCGGCGCCCAGTTAAGGGTCACGGCAAACAGTGAGAGCAACAGCAAGCCAATCCAGAACGTGGGCAAGGATGCCAGCACATAGGACAGAGTCGAGATGAGGCGGTCCGGCCATCGGTTCAGATAGCGCCCCGCCGTCAGGCCCATGGCCAGGCCGACGATGCCGGAAAACAGCCATGCCGAAAGCAGCAGCGCAAACGAGGTGGCAAAGCGCTCGCCGATCACCTGCGAGACCGGGGCGTTATACAGCATCGAATAGCCGAAATCGCCTTGCAGCATCTGGCTGAACCAGCGCAAAAAGCGCTCCCACAACGGCAGGTCCAGCCCCCAGCGCGCTGCAATCAACGGGTATTGCTCGGGGGGCACGTGCAGCAAATCGTTACCGATATAGGCGCGAATCGGGTCCACCGGAGAAAAACTGAGCAAGGTAAAGGTGCCTGCGGCTGTCACCAGCAGCAAGCACATCAAGCGCACAACAAACAGCGAAAAACCGCGTATCACTGGCAGGTCCACTTCCAGCCATCGACACTATTGAGCAGCGACCAGGAACCGTGTATTTCCGGAGCGCCCGTGCCCAGATCGACGCATTTATCGGTCAAATAGGTGTGCTGTACATTCAGTAGCCAGGCCCAGGCCGCATCGCCCTTGACCCCTACGCCGGTTTTACCGTCCCACTCCACTTGCTGCCAGAACGGCACAGCCTGCTGCCAGGTCGGGGCATCCAGCGCTTGTTGCAGATGCTGGTCGACCACCGGATTTTTGTAATAGCCGGGGTTGTAGTACTCAACACCTGCCGCCTTGCTGCTGTAGTGATGGTAAAGCTCCATCGGGTCCAGGCTGCCCCAGCCAAACAGGGTCGGGTTGGCGTGCATGTTGCGTTCGACGGTTTCCCAACTGCCGGACTTCAAGTCCACGTCGATGCCGATGGGCTTGAGCATCGAACGTACGGCCTGGGCCAGATCCCGGCGCGTGGCATCACCGCTGGCGTACCACAGGGTGACTTTGGCCGGGAGGCCGTTTTTCTCACGGACACCGCTGGCGGTTTCGACCCAGCCGGCTTCATCCAGTATCTGTTTGGCCCTGGCGATATCACCATCCTTGAAGGCTGCGTCGGGGTTGGCCCACGGCAGCCCCTGAACCCCGGAATAGGCCGGGATGGCATGCCCTTCAAGAATCTGGTCCGCCAGCAATTGACGGTCGATGGCGTAGTTGATGGCTTTGCGGATCGCTACATCGGCCGTCACATCATTGCCGACGGGGTAACCCTTGGCGTCCTTTTTACCCGAGGCGATTGTCGGCATCACAATGCCGCGGTTTTCAACGCTGGGGCGTACCCACAGCTTCATGCCCTCCGCCGGAGTCACCGCCAGCGAAGGTGCAATCCGCACAATGCCCAACTG
>JBILYW010000325.1:0-4735 GCA_044377555.1 Pseudomonas sp. | reverse complement strand
CTACCTGGCTTGCCGCACCGCACCGGACATGGCATCGGCCTGGACATTCACGAAGGGCCCTACCTGGTGCGTGGCGACCAGACGCCACTGGCCGAGGGCATGTGCTTCTCCAATGAGCCGATGATTTGCGTGCCGGGCGAGTTCGGCGTTCGTCTGGAGGATCATTTCTATATGACCGCCACTGGCCCGCGCTGGTTTACCCAGCCGAGCCATTCCGTAGACGACCCGTTCGGGCTGGAGGCCTGAGTTCAGGCTTGTGAGCCGCTGCGAGCGGCTCTTCGCGTAATTGTTCGCCCCCCTTCCCGGCTACTGCAGCGGCATCCTGCAGCTGCGGTAGCCCCAGACATGTCTCGAGATGACGCCATAGGGGATATGGGTCAGAGTAGGCGCTGGCTTCACTCTTGAATGCCCTGCCGCACGTAGTTGCTCGCCAGGACATCAGTGAGCTTTAGCCCACTTTTCGCTGGAGCCGCTATGGCTCAACAGCAGCTTTGATTCTCTGCACGCTCAGTGCTTTTTTGTCGGAGTTCTGTGACATGTCTGTTTCCAATATCGATAAATTCAATGAGCTGACCGGTAAGGTGTTGGGTGAGCTGTATCTGAACTTTCCAATGCCCCGCAACCTGACCGCAGAGCAATTTGTCGAGTCAGCGGTAGAGTGGAATGAAGAGCGTCAAATGGATCTGCCCAGCAAGGACGCTGAGTTTTTTATCGCGACCACGGGGTGGCTCATCAACGCGGGATACATCAACGGCGGCGTGTCTCCCTATACCCATGTGTCAGACGCGGTGCTCACCGCGAAAGGCCTTGATGTGCTTAACGCAACCCCGCGCAGCCTTACACATGCCCACTCCCTGCGTGAGCAATTGGCCGAGATTGCCAGAGAAGGCGGCAAGGAAAGCTTTAAAGGGTTGCTCGCAGAAGAACTCATCACAGGTGCAAAAATCATCGCCCCTGCCGTTGGATTCCTCTAGCTCAAGCGCCGCGTGAGGTCACCGCTGCTTAGTCTGGCAGGGCTTCTTGCCGGGCTTTGGCGACGACCAGATCTGTGTTTGCGGCATCAAGCAACGGTCGATAGCGGGAAGAGACCTCCGCTAGTGCTGCAACTCGCGCCGGAGGTTGAAGCAGGTGCGCTGAGGATCGCGACCTTCCTGATCAGCTTCTACGGCACCAGTAATACCCCAAAGACCCGGGCGCCCAAGGCAGGATTTTGTGAGTGGCAACCATAGCTCAACTTCCACTTTCAGCGCAGCCCACATTCCTTTCACTGCCATGAGTCCAGACGGATGAAAAGGCGAAGGCCTCTCCCGACATTGCGTCGACGCAGGGCACGTGGATGATGAGCAAAGTAAAGTCGTTATCACCGTCTACACCGATGTATTTAACGCCATCTGCCGAAATAACCTGGTCAACTTTTAGCTGGCTGCCCTCTAAGTTATCAGGCGTTATCCACGTCAATGTCGCTCCGTTGGCTTTGATCGTCCAGAACGGCTCAGTACCTCTTGCTACAAACCGCCTAATTACTCCGCCTGGCTCAATTTCCCGGAATGGGCTTACCTTGGATGTTTGGTGTTTAACTACATCGTCAACAGGCTGAGACTGGTTACATGCCGTCAATACCGAGAGTAAAAAAGTGCCCCCGAGGAACGAAAATACATTCTGACTCATGGTTTACATTCCTTATATGAGTAGTGATCCAACATAACAAAATACATGCGCATTACTAGTTCTGTCAGTTCGCCCTCCCTCAATTCACAGCCCGCCGCTATAGCAGCAAGGACGAAGTCATGCCAGGGGGAAATATAAAAACGTGGCCGGACCTCTTCCGCTACATCGACACCATTGGGCGACATACACACCTGCGCTCTGGCCAAAGGCCCGCAAGTCTTGGCAACTGCGACATGCACAACTTGCGATGGAGCACGCCGAGGCGGTTCTCCATACCGCCGCGCTGGGCGGCAGGGGGTGCGTTGTCCAGGGAGGGTGTGCCGGTCACGCGGTTCAGAAGCCCACAAAATGAAATGGTTTTGGAACACCATGCCCAAAATAATGGAACACTTCACTTTCCTGCCCCCATTAAAAAACCCCGTAGACGCTAATCTACGGGGCTTTCAAATGCGGGGTCCGACACCAGAGCACGCGACTTCTCAGCTAGGCCCACCTGGATTTAGTCATTCATATTATTAAAAACTCGACTATAAGTAATGCAGCGATCTACTAGAACAGATGATTTAGGCGCTATCCCCTACGCTGTCAAAATACTGACAATAAAACTCTACTGCATTATTTCTATGAGCCGATAATCTATAATGATCAAGATAATAAGCATTTTGCTATTAGCACTTTCTACCGCAGGATGCAACGGCTTCGTAAAACCCGATTTATCGGGACAATTTAATGACTCATACTTTGTAGTCTACTCAGGCTTTCCCGCACCGTTTCTATATACAGCCTCGGCAGTGCAGTGGAACGAGGATTACGCCGTAACGACCCGACATACTCCATTCTTGCCCGATATCGCATACAGCTGCAGTACAGGCTGTGACCTCGCCTTCATCAAGCACAAAGCAGACGGCCATTACCCTTCATGGCGAGCACCATGTCTAGGTGAGAACATAACTGCCGTGGGAATAAGTCCATATATGATGACTACCACGGGCAAGGGCAAGGTGTATCAAACCCCCTTCCGCAATATAAAAGAAGATAGCGGTGATCTTTATGGTATCCACGATGCCCCAGTGATCAAAGGGATGTCGGGCGGGCCGGTCATTGGCAGTGACGGCAGCATTGTCGGAATTAATGAAGGTTACTACGCGGTCACACCACACGACGTGCCTATGCAGTCCGATTTAAGAGGTGCCGAGAGGGTGAGTATCTTTGTCCCTTACTCTCTTATTGCGCGTGAGTGGAGAAAGTTCCAGGCTCAGCTTAATCACCAAAATGCCCCGACAGGCCCCGCCCCAAAAACTGATTTCTGCTCTACTGCAGGTTTGAAACCGCTGAACATACAAGCCAAATGAATAATTGAATCGCCCGGGGTTTCGTAGACACCTTCGAGAGGCTGCTTATGGCCCAGAGTGTGTAAAAACGAGTCTCCAAAATCGAAGTGCGCGCTTCTACGTTAAATCTGAAAATCATCAGCACATCAGCAGATGTGGATTTTGCGTAGAAGCGCGGTTTCCAGTCTGGTTTTGAGTAACTGTCGCACTGAAAAACGTTTTTACACAGCCTGGGCCGGAAACTGCCGCTCACGACCGACCACTTTCGGCCATAAGCAAACATCGCGAACGCAGATGCTAAACGTCCTTTCTCATACGCGCGAACACCTCATCACATGCGTCTCTCCAAGCCAGCATTGCGCCATTCTTTCGAAGCTTCTCTAACCCGGCGCAAGTGAACGTACCAGGTGTTGCGATACTGCCGCCCAGAACTTCCATGCTGACGTGAGGTTGGTGCCGTGCACTGGTCAGACAATCCTGCATATTGCCCATCACCAACTGTGCTGCCTGCTCATGAGAGAGGCCCTTCCCGGTAAACCACTCCTGAAGATCGCCGAGGAAGAAATAAAACCAGCCGTTCATGCACGCCGCCACGGTGGCGAGCTCAAACGCGTCCTCCTGATCGATCACGATCAGCGACCCAAGGGCGCCGAGCAAGCTCTCATGAGGCTCGCCGCCTGGGGTCACGACAACTGTTGATTGGTTAATCTGAGCTGCATAGGACAGCATCGCCCGGACGTGCCGCGCTTTGGGAAAGCTGTGCTCCAACTCGCTGATACTCATACCCGCTACGAGTGAAACCAGCGTCTGTTCGGGCTTGAGTCGTACCTCATTGGCAAGTTGCTCAACAGCATCAGGTCGGACGCCCAGAAATAGCAGGTCGCAGTCATCGACCACACCTTGGTTGTTCTGTGCAATCTCACAGGCCCAGAGCCTGCCTAGCTCTTGGGCACGGTCATTATTGCGCGGTGAAAGTAAAACCCTCCCGGAAAACCCGCTTCGGCGCAAGCCAATCACGATCTTCTCCGTCAGTTCGCCGACACCCAGAATTCCAATGTTCAGCACTCTGCCTTCTCCTGTGTTGAGCAAATAGAGAGTGTCTCATGATAACTGGATTGGCAGCCTGTCCCGAAGGACCAATCGATCCAAAGCCTCCATCCTTGGCGAATCATGACCCGGTGCCCAGAGCGCCTGGACAACATCAACCCTCTGGCGCTGAATGCATCAGCTGTCCAACATGGATGGATTCGACATCACCTTCACTGGGTTCCGCCTCGAAAGCAGCCGGTCGCGAGTGATCGCTTCTGGCCGAAAGCAGGCTACCTGACCCGCGCATAAACTCCGCCATTCGCTCGTAATTCTCGAACCCGAACTCCACCCCATACCCCGCCAACTGCCAATACGGCGGGTCCATGTAGTGAAACGTATGTAGCCGGTCGTAGCGTTCAACGCATTCCAGCCAAGGCAGGTTTTCGATATAAACCCCAGCCAACCGCTGCCATGCTGCTGACAGGTTTTCCTCTATCCGCAGCAGATTTATCGAGGGTGCAGTAGTAGCGGTCCCAAAGGTCTGCCCCGATACCTTGCCGCCAAACGCATCTTGCTGCAGGTAGAAGAACCGTGCCGCCCGCTGGATATCCGTCAGCGTTTCCGGCCGGGTCATTTTTTGCCACTCGAATATCTGTCTGGAGCTGAGCGACCACTTGAATTGACGCACAAATTCTTCAAGGTGGTTT
>JBILYW010000324.1:0-4736 GCA_044377555.1 Pseudomonas sp. | reverse complement strand
AGCGGAACATCTGCGGCGTATATGCCTGCCAGATCAAGCTGCGATCAATGGTTTCAACGGCGCGACCGTTTTTGTCCACGCGCTTGAGCGTGTCGCGCGCCGGCACAGCCAGCAAACCACCCACAGGATCGTCAGCCAGCTCGTTCAGCAGCTTGTCCAGATCTTCACGTGACAGGTTTGGACGTGCCGCATCGTGAACCAAAACCCAATCGTCATCTGCCGCACCTTGCGCATGCAGGTGCAACAGCGCATTGAGCACCGAGTCCGCACGCTCGCGCCCACCGTCCACCCGTACGACGCGAGGGTCTGTGGCGCAAGTCAACGTCGGCCAAAAGGGATCATCAGAAGCGACACTGACCACCAGCCCCTTGAGACCCGGATGGTCGAGAAAACAGCCAAGGCTGTGTTCGAGAATACTGCGTCCGCCCAGCTGCAAATATTGCTTGGGACGGTCTGCGGCCATACGGGCACCAACGCCCGCGGCAGGAATCACGGCCCAGAAGGCCGGTGACAAGAAACTCATTGGGCCAACTGATAGAGGGTTTCACCCTCTTTGATCATGCCCAACTCATGGCGAGCACGTTCTTCAACGGTCTCCATGCCTTTTTTCAGCTCAAGCACTTCCGCATCGAGCACGCGGTTACGCTCCAGCAAGATTTCGTTTTCAGCACGCTGATCGGCGATTTGCTGGGTCAGGTCGGTAACCTGCGCCAAACTGCCATTCCCCACCCACAGGCGATACTGTAGGGCAGCCAGCAGCAAGAGCAAGATGAGAAACAACCAATTGGGACTGCGCATCGAATATCAGGTATCCAGTGAAAAGACAGCCATGCCGACAAACGTAAACAACTAATAGTACAAAGCCTGGAAGAACCAGGCTTGTACTGATAAGCATCAGATTAATGTCAAAAGCCTCACCTTGGCGAATTTTCCGACACAATCTGCTGTCTTTTTACCATTCAGCACTCAACCGCGAAATTCACTGCGACCGTTGTACTTGGCTTTTGCGCCCAACTGCTCTTCGATACGCAGCAATTGGTTGTACTTGGAAACGCGATCGGAACGGCACAGCGAGCCGGTCTTGATCTGGCCTGCAGCAGTACCCACTGCCAGATCGGCAATGGTGGAGTCTTCGGTTTCGCCGGAGCGGTGCGAAATCACGGCAGTGTAACCAGCGGCCTTGGCCATCTGGATAGCTTCCAGTGTTTCGGTCAGGGTACCGATCTGGTTGAACTTGATCAGGATCGAGTTGGCGATCTTTTTATCGATGCCTTCTTTCAGGATTTTGGTGTTGGTTACGAACAGGTCGTCACCTACCAGCTGAACTTTCTCACCGATTTTGTCGGTCAGGATTTTCCAGCCATCCCAGTCAGACTCGTCCAGGCCATCTTCGATGGAGATGATCGGGTAGCGCTGAGTCAAACCTTTCAGGTATTCAGCAAAGCCTTCGGAGTTGAAGACCTGGCCTTCGCCCGACAGGTTGTACTTGCCATCTTCATAGAACTCGCTGGCCGCGCAGTCCAGAGCCAGGGTCACGTCAGTGCCCAAGGTGTAACCGGCGTTGGCTACCGCTTCGGAGATCACTTTCAGTGCATCTTCGTTGGAAGCCAGGTTAGGTGCGAAACCGCCTTCGTCGCCCACGGCAGTGTTCAGGCCACGGGCCTTGAGCACAGCTTTGAGGTGATGGAAGATTTCGGTGCCCATGCGCAGCGCGTCGGAGAAGGTCTTGGCGCCAACCGGCTGAACCATGAACTCTTGAATGTCGACGTTGTTATCTGCGTGCTCGCCACCGTTGATGATGTTCATCATCGGAACCGGCATCGAGTAAACACCCGGAGTGCCGTTCAGGTTGGCGATGTGCGCGTACAGCGGCAGGTCCTGGTCCTGGGCAGCGGCTTTGGCAGCAGCCAGAGACACAGCCAGAATGGCGTTAGCGCCCAGGGAACCTTTGTTCTCAGTACCGTCCAGCGCGATCATCGCGTGGTCCAGCGCCTTTTGGTCAACCGGGTCTTTACCCAGCAGCAAATCACGAATAGGGCCGTTGATATTGGCAACGGCTTTCAGAACGCCCTTGCCCAGGTAACGGCTCTTGTCGCCATCACGCAGTTCCAGCGCTTCACGGGAACCGGTGGATGCACCGGACGGCGCGCAAGCGCTGCCGATGATGCCGTTGTCGAGAAGCACGTCCGCTTCCACAGTGGGATTGCCACGGGAGTCGAGAACTTCACGACCTTTGATGTCGACGATTTTTGCCATTGTTGTAAACACTCCAAAGTTGACGAAAACGACGCAGCTGAGGGAAATATTGTTATCGGCGGCAAGGGTCAAATAACGGGCAGCCTTGCGGGCGATAAGGCTCGGGCCGTTTAGGCCCGAGAAATCGTGCGGTACTTTACCGGAGAAACGAGGGTTACGCGGTTTCTATTGTCGGAAAACTTTTAACCAACTCATCCAGCGACTTGAGCTGAGCCAGGAACGGCTCCAGCTTGTCCAGACGCAAGGCACAAGGGCCGTCGCATTTGGCGTTGTCAGGATCCGGGTGTGCCTCAAGGAACAAACCCGCCAGGCTCTGGCTGATGCCAGCCTTGGCCAGATCGGTTACCTGGGCACGACGACCACCGGCAGAATCGGCACGACCACCAGGCATTTGCAGCGCGTGGGTCACGTCGAAGAATACCGGGTATTCGAACTGTTTCATGATGCCGAAGCCCAGCATGTCGACTACAAGGTTGTTGTAGCCAAAGCTGGAACCACGCTCACAGAGGATCAACTGATCATTACCCGCCTCTTCGCATTTGCTCAGGATGTGCTTCATCTCCTGAGGTGCAAGGAATTGGGCTTTTTTGATGTTGATCACGGCACCGGTCTTGGCCATGGCCACGACCAGATCAGTTTGACGCGACAGGAAAGCCGGCAACTGGATGATGTCGCAGACTTCGGCGACCACGGCTGCCTGGGCAGGTTCGTGGACGTCGGTAATCACCGGCACACCGAATGCAGCCTTGATGTCCTGAAAAATCCGCATGCCCTCTTCCAGGCCAGGGCCACGGTAAGAGCTGACAGATGAACGGTTAGCCTTGTCGAAACTGGCCTTGAACACGTAAGGGATACCGAGCTTTTCGGTAACCCGTACGTACTCTTCGCACACCTGCATGGCCATATCACGGCTTTCCAGCACGTTCATGCCACCGAACAAGACCATTGGCTTGTCGTTGGCAATTTCGATATTGCCTACACGGATAATCTTTTGCGCCATGCTGATTTATGCCTTCTTCTCGTGTTGCGCCAGTGCTGCTTTGACGAAACCGGTGAACAACGGGTGGCCATCACGTGGTGTGGAGGTGAACTCCGGGTGGAACTGGCAAGCGACGAACCAAGGATGATCCGGAGCTTCAACCACTTCTACCAACGCGCCGTCACCGGAACGACCGGTCACTTTCAGGCCTGCTTCAGTCAGTGCAGGCAGCAGGTTGTTGTTCACTTCATAGCGATGACGGTGACGTTCAACGATCACGTCCTTGGCATAGCAGTCATGAACAAGGGAACCGGCCTGCAGCTGGCAATCCTGAGCGCCCAGACGCATGGTGCCGCCCAGATCCGAAGTTTCGGTACGGGTTTCGACTGCACCGGTGGCGTCTTCCCACTCGGTGATCAGACCCACAACCGGATGGCCGCTGCTGCGATCGAACTCGGTGGAGTTGGCGTCTTTCCAGCCCAGCACGTTACGTGCGAACTCGATAACCGCTACTTGCATGCCCAGGCAGATACCCAGGTATGGCACCTTGTTCTCGCGAGCGTACTGAACAGCGGTGATCTTGCCTTCTACGCCGCGCAGACCGAAGCCGCCCGGAACCAGAATGGCATCAGCCCCTTCCAGCAGCTCGGTGCCTTTGTTTTCGATGTCTTCAGAATCGATATAACGCAGGTTGACCTTGGTACGGTTGGAAATACCGGCGTGGCTCATCGCTTCAATCAGCGACTTGTACGCGTCCAGCAGTTCCATGTACTTGCCAACCATGGCGATGGTGACTTCGTGCTCAGGGTTGAGCTTGGCGTCGACCACTTGTTCCCACTCGGACAGGTCAGCGCTGTTGCACTCCAGACCGAAACGCTCAACGACAAAATCATCCAGACCCTGAGCGTGCAGCATGCCCGGGATGCGGTAGATGGTGTCGGCGTCTTCCAGCGAAATCACCGCACGCTCTTCAACGTTGGTGAACAACGCAATCTTGCGACGCGAGGAGATATCGACGTGGTGGTCGGAGCGGCAGATCAGCACGTCTGGCTGCAGGCCGATGGAACGCAATTCTTTAACAGAGTGCTGCGTTGGTTTGGTTTTCGTTTCGCCAGCAGTGGCGATGTACGGAACCAGAGTCAGGTGCATCAGCATGGCGCGCTTGGCGCCCACTTCGATGCGCAACTGACGGATTGCTTCGAGGAACGGTTGCGACTCAATGTCACCCACAGTGCCGCCAATCTCAACCATCGCTACGTCGGCATCGCCGGCGCCCTTGATGATCCGACGTTTGATTTCGTCGGTGATGTGCGGAATCACCTGGATGGTTGCACCCAGGTAATCACCACGGCGCTCCTTGCGCAGGACGTGTTCGTAAACACGGCCCGTGGTGAAGTTGTTGTTCTGGGTCATGGTCGTGCGGATAAACCGCTCGTAATGGCCCAAGTCCAGGTCGGTTTCGGCGCCGTCGTGAGTGACGAACACTTCACCGTGCTGGAAC